>CAKVCS010000123.1 GCA_934725785.1 uncultured Bacteroidales bacterium
AGCGCGCCGCGCTGTCCGCCCCCACGTCAAAGAACTGCAAATCATGGGAGTTCGTCTTCGTCCAGGACAAGGCGACCATAGAGGCCCTGTCGAAAAGTAAGGAGAATGGTGCGGCGTTCGTGGCCGGAGCCACACTGGCCGTCGTGGTGCTCGGCAACACGGCAAAGACCGACATTTGGGTGGAGGATGCCTCAATAGCCGCCAGCTTCATTCTGCTCCAGGCCGCCGACCTCGGTCTCGGCGCAACGTGGGTGCAGCTTCGCGGACGCGGCTTCTCGGACGGTCGGACGGCGCAAAGCATAGTAAAAGAGCTGGTTGGCGTGCCAGACGGCGTGGAAGTATTGGCCGTCGTGGCCATTGGCCACCCGGACGAGAAGCACCGCCCCTACTCGGACGAGCGTCTGCCGTGGGCGCAGGTGCACGATGAGAGATTTTAGTCAGATTCCATAGAAAGGGATAACTCATTCACAGGGCGGGGCTTGCGAGTCTCGCCCTGTTCACGTCCCCCCCCACACACTGAGTACTAAATTGATTTTCTATACAGAGGCTCAACGGGTAGCCTCTCCACTGATAAAACTAAGCCAATGAAGTCGGATGCGTAGCGAATGCCCTTTTCCGCCTTATTTTTGCTACCATTATCCAGCATATCGCCCAACAATTATGGAATTCAGAGCGGACATTCTTGAAGATGAGATACAGAGCGCCTTCGGCCAGGAGGTGCTGGAGCGCCTTCTTCGCTGCCACAGCCGCAAACATGGATTCCGCTATATTACAACCGCAAGAGCAAGCGCCTCATCGGCTCGATAGCCAGGGCGGACGTCTTGAAGAGCCCACAACTTATCGACACTTGGAAAGTGATGATACCCCAAGCGGGGTCTGACGGCGGCGCAAGAATCCCAGACTCGGTCTTGAGCAGCAGTTTCGTAGCCCCGTCGCCATCGGTCTGCACCCAGACATACCTGTTCCTCTACACAGACAGCCGGGAGAAAGCGGAGAACATGTCCGCCTACGTCAGGACCCGCTTTGCGCGTTTCCTAATCTCGCTGAGAAAAATGACTCGGCACGCCACAAGGTCGACATACAGTTGGGTCCCAATGCAGGACTTCACTGCGCAGTCCGACATAGACTGGAGTCGGCCCGTGGCGGACGTAGACCACCTGCTGCAGGCAAAATATGGGCTGACGGAGGATGACGCGGCGTACATCGAGAGCATGATAAAGCCGATGGAGTGACACGGGCGGGGCCCCCGGCTCACCCCAAAGATTCTTTACCAACCCGCCCACTCCCGTTAACAAAACAGCCGCTAACCGAAACCCTTTTATCCATATCTTTGCAAAAGAGGTATGAACAAGACCTGTTGTATTTTAGGATAAAACCAAACATGGCAAACATCAGACATCTGGCCGCCGCACTCTCCGCGGCATCTATTCTCATCCATGGCACGGAAGCCTCGGCGCAAGGCGTAATTGTCCCGCCATCGGACGCCAACTTGAGCTACACGGGGCGCATAGTGACGACGAACCCGGACGGCTACCGGTTCTCATACCCGGGGACGACCCTGACCGCGGCATTCAACGCAGCGGGCGTAAAGCTGCACTGCAAGCCCGGCTCGGGCTATTTCATGGTCCAGGTAGACGACGCTGAGCCTTTCAAGGTGGCTTTCATGGGGGCGAAGGACTCGCTGGTGCAGGTCGCGACGGCACTGCCCACGGGGCGGCACACGCTGCGGGCCATGTATTGCATTGAGGGCTACGAGTTCAAGCCCGAGTTCCGCGGACTGGTGCTTGATGCGGGCGGCACCATGCTGCCCGCACCCGAAAAGTCCGAGAGGAAGATCGAGTTCATCGGCAACAGCATAACGTGCGGATATGGCAGCGAGAGCACGGACCCCAACGAGCACTTCTCGTTCGAGACCGAGAACCACTACATAGGCTATGCGCAGGTGGCGACAAGGGCGCTGGACGCGCAGGCCCAGATTGTGGCCCGGAGCGGGATAGGCGTCTACAGGAACTTTGGCGGGCCCAAGGAGGGGACTCCCGAGCTCAACATGCCCAGCCAATACGAATACACGCTCTACGACGACAAGAGCGAAAAGTGGGACTTCGGCCGCTTCGCTCCCGACGTGGTGTGCATAAACCTCGGCACGAACGACCTCTCCACGCAGAACTATGACATACGCCGCTTCAAGAGCGCGTACAAGAAATTCCTCATGACAGTGCGCGGAAAGAACCCCAAGGCCAAGATTGTGCTGCTGTGCGGCTCCATGCTGAACGGCAAAGAGCTGGAGGAGGCCAGGGCGACCCTCGATGAAGTGGCCGCCGAGGCCGTGAAGGGTGGAGACAAGGAGGTCTACCGTTTCGACTTCACCCCGCAAGACGGCAAGCTGAAATATGGGGCCGACTGGCACCCAAGCCTCTGGCAGCACGAGAAGATGGGCGCGGAGCTCACGGCCTACCTGCGCACGCTGATGAACTGGTGGTAAGAAACAGAACCGAAAAAACGACATAATGAAGCACCTACGCATGACAGCCCTGACACTCGCGGCCACGGCGGCCGCACTGTCAGCAGCCCAGCCCCAGAGCTTCGGCCACGTGCCGAACCTGCAGAGCCAGGCCATAGACGTATCGACCGACTTCGCCGACCTCGCCAACACCTATTTCCTGGCGGACAGCCTCGGCAACTTCAACACAGCCGACGGCACAGGCAGCGTCGTCTGGAGACGCTACCGCCTGTCTCCACGCCAAGCGTTCAACCTCAACGGGACGTGGCCTGTGAGAATGCAGATGCTGGACTTCCCCGACGCCGCATATGACAACGACCCCGCCCTGAAGATTCAGGTGCGTCCGATGACCCCGCGCACCGTCCGCATAACAATGCTCACAACACCCGTCGAGCCGAAAGATGACGACGCTGACGACCCGATGTTCGCCAACGCGCCCAAAGCCGACAACAGCGGATGGACAACAAAAGAGACGGCCGACGCCATATCATACAAAAGCGAATATGGCGAAATAGAGATACGCAAATACCCATGGCGACTCGTTATTAAGGACGGCAAAGGCAAAGTGCTGACCCAGACGCGCCACATTGCCGACAACGACTCGAGCCAAGTGAAGCTGCTGCCATTCAGCTTCATAAAGAGGGGGCAGGACAACTCGCGCTCGGTCAACCCCGTGTTCACGTTGGCCGCAGGCGAAAAAATTTTCGGGTGCGGAGAGTCTTTCACGTCGCTCAACAAAGTCGGGCAAAAAGTGAACCTGACGGTTACCGACCCGCAAGGGCCTGAGACCGACCAGATGTACAAGCCCGTGCCTTTCTTCATGAGCAACCGCGGATATGGCATCTTCATGCACACGAGCGCACCCGCCACGTGCGACTTCGGAGCGTCATACATAGGGGCCGACCGCATTTTCCTGGCGGACGAGAAGATGGATTTCTTCTTCTTCCTCGGCGATCCGAAAGAGATACTTGACGAGTATACGGACATAACGGGCAAGAGCCCCATGCTACCACTTTGGAGCTTCGGCACGTGGATGAGCCGCATTTCATACTTCACTCAAGAGGAGGGACTTGACATAGCCAAACAACTAAGGGCCAACAAGATACCCGCCGATGTCATTCACTTTGACACAGGCTGGTTCGGCGTGGACTGGCAGTGCGACTATGAGTTCAGCAAAGAGCGCTTCGCGGACCCTGTTGGGATGCTCAAGGCCCTCAAGGATGACAATTTCCACACCTGCCTGTGGCAGTTGCCGTATTTCACGCCCAAGAATGCGCTTTTCAACGAGATAATAGACAAGGGGCTCAACGTCCGCAACGGCGCCGGCGGTATGCCTTATGAGGACGCCGTGCTCGACTTCTCTAACCCCGAGGCCGTAAAGTGGTATCAAGGCCACATCTCCCACCTGCTATCCGAGGGAGTGTCGACAATCAAGTGCGACTTTGGCGAGGCAGCCCCCCTCGGCGGGCTATACCACAGTGGCAAGACCGGCCTCTACGAGCATAACCTTTACCCCTTGCGCTACAACAAGGCCCTGTGGGAAGTCGTGAACCGCGAGACCGGCGAAGGCATCATATGGGCGCGCTCGGCTTGGGCAGGCTCCCAGCGCTACGCCCTCCACTGGGGTGGCGACGCCGCGACCACCAACACAGGCATGCTTGGAGAC
>CAKVCS010000124.1 GCA_934725785.1 uncultured Bacteroidales bacterium
CGTCTCTTTCGATCCCGACACCAAGGAATACCCCCTCTCCAAGTTCCAGAAGACCAACCAGAACACCTGCATAGACATCAGGCCTATAGTCAAGCCTGGTCAGCGAGTGGTAAAGGGCCAGATTCTTACCGAGGGTTATTCAACCTCCGACGGTGAGCTCGCACTCGGGCGAAACCTCAAGGTAGCTTTCATGCCTTGGAAGGGTTACAACTTCGAGGACGCTATAGTAATATCCGAGAAGGTTGTCCGCGAGGATATCTTCACTTCCGTGCATGTCGACGAGTACTCGCTCGAGGTCCGCGACACCAAGCGAGGCATGGAGGAACTCACCTCCGACATCCCCAACGTCGCCGAGGAGGCGACCAAGGATCTCGATGAGAACGGTATAATCCGAATCGGCGCGCACGTCAAGCCGGGCGACATCCTCATAGGCAAGATCACTCCTAAGGGCGAGAGCGATCCAACGCCCGAGGAGAAGCTCCTGAGGGCTATTTTCGGCGACCGTGCCGGCGATGTCAAGGATGCTTCCCTCAAGGCAAACCCGTCGCTCAGCGGTGTCGTCATAGGCCGCAACCTCTACTCTCGCATTGTCAAGGACCGCCGTTCCCGAGCTGCTGAAAGGGCGAAGGAGGCTTCCATCCATGAGGAGTTCGAGAACAACGTTGCCGAGCTGCGCAACACTCTCGTCTCCAAGCTCCTCACGAAGCTTGACGGCAAGGCAACCGCAGGTGTCAAGGATTATGACGGCGTTGAGAGAATCGCCAAGGGTGTCAAGTTCTCCCGCAATATCCTTCTCGACATCGACTACCAGACGGTCGACCCGTCGGGCTGGACCGGCGACGAGGCCATTGACCTCCTCGTCTACAAGACGGTCCACAACTTCCGCATGAAGTACAAGGAGTTCGAGGCCATCGAGAAGCGCAAGAACTACAACGTCACTATTGGCGACGATCTGCCAAACGGCATCATGCAAATCGCGAAAATCTACATCGCCAAGAAGCGTAAGATACGCGTCGGCGACAAGATGGCAGGCCGTCACGGCAACAAGGGCATCGTCTCCAACATCGTGCGCCTTGAGGATATGCCTTTCCTCCCCGATGGCTCGCCTGTCGATATCGTCCTCAACCCTCTCGGCGTGCCTTCGCGCATGAACCTCGGACAGATTTATGAGACTGTCCTTGGTTGGGCTGGCAAGGAGCTGGGGGTCAAGTTCGCAACGCCTGTATTCGACGGTGCGTCGCTCGACCAGATTACTGAGCTCACGCGCAAGGCGGGAGTGCCCGATGTCGGCAAGATTTACCTTTACGACGGAGGCACGGGTGAGCGGTTCCACCAGCCGGCAACCGTCGGCGTCGTCTATATGCTTAAGCTCGGCCACATGGTCGACGACAAGATGCACGCCCGTTCCATCGGACCGTACTCTCTCATAACCCAGCAGCCTCTCGGCGGTAAGGCGCAGTTCGGCGGCCAGCGTTTCGGTGAGATGGAGGTCTGGGCGCTCGAGGGTTTCGGCGCCGCAAATGTTCTTCAGGAGATTCTTACCGTCAAGTCTGATGACGTCGTCGGACGTGCCAAGGCCTACGAGGCCATCGTCAAGGGCGACAATCTCCCAACCCCGGGCATCCCGGAGTCTCTCAACGTTCTCTTGCACGAGATGCGCGGCCTCGGCCTCAGCATCGCTTTCGAGTAGGCGTCTCAAGTTCTGCCAGGACAACTGGCAATGCTTATTGATACATTGTCCCGTGCGGGGCGGCGTCAGAGCCGCCCCCGCGTGGCTCAAAAATAGAGAACAGCCGAGCTGGCGCCTTTCGCGACCATGACTCCTGGCTTCTTAATTATTACAGCATGGCTTTTAGAAGAGATCAAAAAAAGACCAACTTTTCAAAAATCACCATCGGGCTCGCATCGCCCGAGGAGATTCTTGAGATGTCAAGCGGTGAGGTCCTCAAGCCCGAGACCATCAACTACCGCACCTACAAGCCTGAGCGTGACGGCCTTTTCTGTGAGCGCATTTTCGGCCCTGTAAAGGACTATGAGTGCCATTGCGGAAAGTACAAGCGAATCCGCTACAAGGGAATCGTGTGCGACCGTTGCGGTGTTGAGGTCACGGAGAAGAAGGTGCGCCGCGAGCGTATGGGGCACATCTCGCTCGTCGTCCCCATAGCGCACATATGGTACTTCCGATCCCTGCCCAATAAGATTGGCAGCCTCCTTGGCATCCCCACCAAGAAGGTCGATTCTATCGTTTACTACGAGCGCTACGTCGTCATCAACCCTGGCGTCAAGGCCGCAGACGACGTCCATAAGCTCGACTTCCTCTCTGAGGAGGAGTATATCGCTATCCTCGACTCGCTCCCCAAGGACAACCAGCTCCTTGACGACAACGACCCCAACAAGTTCGTTGCCAAGATGGGCGCTGAGGCTCTTTACATGCTCCTTCAGCAGGTTGACCTCGAGGCCCTCGCTTGCGACCTGAGATACAAGGCTCACAACGAGACGTCGCAAGCCCGTAAGGCCGACGCGCTCAAGAGGCTCCAGGTCGTAGAGTGGTTCAAGGCTTCCAACGGACGCAACAAGCCCGAGTGGATGATTATGACCGTCATTCCGGTCATCCCGCCCGACTTGCGCCCCCTCGTGCCCCTCGATGGCGGACGTTTCGCCACTTCCGACCTCAACGAGCTCTACCGCCGGGTCATCATCCGCAACAACCGTCTCAAGAGGCTCCTCGAGATTAACGCGCCCGAGGTCATCCTCCGAAACGAGAAGCGAATGCTCCAGGAGGCCGTCGACTCGCTCTTCGACAACACCCGCCGCTCAACGGCTGTCAAGTCCGAGGCCAACCGCCCTCTCAAGTCTCTTTCCGACTCCCTCAAGGGCAAGCAGGGACGCTTCCGTCAGAACCTGCTCGGTAAGCGTGTCGACTACTCTGCGCGTTCCGTCATCGTCATCGGTCCGGAGCTCCGCATGCACGAGTGCGGTCTGCCTAAGGATATGGCCGCAGAGCTCTTCAAGCCGTTTGTCATACGCAAGCTCATCGAGCGCGGCATCGTCAAGACTGTCAAGTCGGCCAAGAAGATTGTCGACAAGAAGTCGGCCGTGGTTTGGGACATCCTCGAGAATGTCATGAAGAACCACCCCGTGCTCCTAAACCGAGCCCCGACTCTCCACCGCCTCGGCATTCAGGCCTTCCAGCCCCGGATGATTGAGGGTAAGGCCATCCAGCTCCACCCGCTCGCATGTACGGCCTTCAACGCCGACTTCGATGGCGACCAGATGGCGGTACACCTTCCTCTTGGCAACGCGGCCGTACTCGAGGCGCAGCTCCTCATGCTCGCGTCACTCAACGTCCTCAACCCCGCCAATGGTGCGCCTATCACCGTCCCTTCGCAGGACATGGTCCTCGGCCTTTACTACATAACCAAGGAGCGCCCTGGCGCAATGGGCGAGGGACTCGTGTTCTACTCGCCCGCCGAGGCCGAGATAGCCTATAACGAGCAGAAGGTCGACCTCCACGCGCGTGTCAAGGTGCGCACATACGACCTCGACGAGGACGGTAAGCCTGTCCTCAAGCTCATCGAGACCACCATGGGGCGCATAATATTCAACAATATCGTCCCGCGTGAGGTTGGCTTCATCAACTGCCTCATATCCAAGAAGTCTCTCCGCGGCATCATCGCAAAGGTGCAGAAGGCGTGCGGTATTCCTCGCACGGCCGACTTCCTCGACGACATCAAGAACATGGGTTACCGCATGTCGTTCGTGGCCGGCCTTTCCTTCAACCTCTCCGACGTCATCATCCCGAAGGAGAAAGACGAGCTCATCAAGAAGGGCTACGAGGAGGTCGAGGACGTGATGAACAACTACAACATGGGTGTCATCACGAACAACGAGCGATACAACCAGGTAATCGATATCTGGACTCACGTCAACGCCGAGCTTACGAAGATTCTTATGGATCAGCTGAGCTCTGACCAGCAGGGCTTCAACTCTGTCTATATGATGCTCGACTCGGGCGCCCGTGGTTCGAAGGATCAGATCAAGCAGCTCTGCGGTATGCGCGGTCTTATGGCAAAGCCTCAGAAGTCCGGAGCAGAGGGACCGCAGATCATCGAGAACCCTGTCATCGCGAACCTCAAGGAGGGCCTCTCCGTCCAGGAG
>CAKVCS010000125.1 GCA_934725785.1 uncultured Bacteroidales bacterium
ACCCCTCTCTTTAGCCGTATGTCCACATTGGCGTTGACGATGCAGACATCACAGTCCGGCACGCAAGACACACCTTCATCGGATATTATGGCGAACCTGCGGCCATCACATTCAACCTCGCATACGCCCGTGCCGCAGTCTATCACAGCCTCGCCCCAGCCCTTTTTTGAGCACACCGACCTGGCGGCACGGACAGCGGCGAGACTATCGGCAGCCGGGACAAAAAAGATGGCAGCCGAGCCATCGGCGGAAGCGGCGACACCAGCCACACCGTGGCAGTCAAACACCTCAACCCCGCCACCGCGCCTTGAATAACCTATAATCAAGAGAGACAGCGCGACTGCCAAACTGGGGATTACAGCCTTGGCGGCCGCGGCAACACGGTGACGCAGGGCGTAAAAAAACACGGCCACGAGAAGAGCCGAAGCCACAAGCTCGCACACGCCGAAGGGGACATCGCCAACAACAGCGCACGGCAGCGACGCCGCCCAACCACAATAGCGAACGACGCAAGTGAGCAAAGCGTCTATGACCCAGCCAACCGCACTGCCCAGAATAGGGACGTGGCAGACAATGGGGCACAGCAGTGAGGCTACGAACACCCACTTGACCGGCTCGACGACAATAAGGTTATTGACCCAGAAATAAACGGGAAACGAGTGAAACTCGTAAAGCAATACGGGCAGAGTGGCTACCTGGGCCACGACACTAACCAACAGAGCCTCGCACAGGGCGCGCGGCAGACGAGCCTGCCTAAGCAGCCAAGGCCTCACCACAGGCCCAACGGCCAAAAGTCCACCGACAGCCGAGAAACTGAGCCAAAGGCCAACAGACGAAGCCGACCGGGGATCGGCCAGCACGATGAAGAACAACGCAGCCCAAAAAGAATGGAATGAGGGGAAGCGGCGGCCAAGAAGCCTCTCGAACCCCATGAAGCTGAACATGACGGAAGCCCTCACTATGCTTGGCGAAAGGCCTGTAAACAAGGCATATAGCCAGACACAGAGCATCGCAAGCAGAGCCGCGGCCCGCCGCCCCATAAAGAGACCAAGAATCCACGCCACGCCGACAGACAACACACCGACATGCAAACCGCTCACCGCCAAGACATGGCTCGTCCCGCAAACGGAAAAAGAGCGGCGCACACCGGATTGCAACTCACTGCGGTCGGCAAGGACAAGAGCGCGGAGAAAGCCGACATTGGCGGGTGATACGCCAACCGCGCTTAGCGAGGCCGCGAAGACGTCATTGACAGAACCCGCCAAGGCGTCAAGAGAGAACCCCTCGGCGCATGACACGACAACGGAATCGGCAACGGCGAGAAATGATATATTCTGGCTCTTGAGATACTCGAGATAGTCAAAATCGCTATATGGGTCGGGACGGGGGACGCGGAGCCTTCCCGTGGCCTCAACACGCTGTCCGCAGCGCAAGACCGCTCCGGATTTAGCCAACATGGCGGGCGGAATGGACACAAGGCCCCGAAATCCGTAGGCACTGAAACCTGGCGCGGACAGGGTGTCGGCAATAACCGTTACCTTGACGACAGAAGAGTCGCGCTTGACAACGCGCGAGATTGTTCCGCGCAGCCGACACTCACCAGCCTCTGTGATAAAGTCGCACCTGTCGCCCGAGGACAGGCAACCGCCGAGGGAATAGAAAAAGAGCGTAAGGCAAACCGCAAACAGCGCCCGCATAAGAAGCCTCCGCGTGCGCCGCTTCCACAAGACGGCGCAAGAGAGCACAAGGCAAGCCGACGCGAACATGGCTCGCAACCATAGCGCGCCATCGCCATGCGAAAGGCCGCGAGCGGCACCGGCAAAGAGACTTAGAGCCGGCACGGCCAACTGAAGCCGCGAGGACGATGCCGCCACCAAGCCCAAGAACGTCCCTGTTTTTCGAATCATCCGCAGTCGCCGACAAAAAAAGCCCGCCAAGAGCCGCGAAAAGGGCTCTTGGCAGGACTAAGCTTCTATCAGATAGCTAAGCAAGCCTCCCTAAGGCATCTCATTGGCCGAATACTGCTTGACGAGCGAGAGGACGGCTCGGGCGCACGCCTCAGTATCTCCCGAAGCACAGACGTGGAGCTTATACGCACCCGTCTTGGAGCAGATGAACTGAAAAGCCGTAAAGACCTTACCATTCGCGCTGTTGGAGCCTATCAGCTTATCGCCGTCATATATCTCGACAACCACATTCTCAGTATTCGAAGAGCCGTTGGCAATGTTAACCTGGTAGTGCGTGCGGCTGTTGAGAACCACCGAGAATTTCGACCCGGTCTTACTGGTGCCGGCAGCGAGCTTGATATCAAAATCTTTGATATATTGGTAATTGCCCATTGCGCCGAGAGCCTGTTTCATAAGCTCGTCGCCACACTGCGCGAAAGAGCAGCCCCACCCTAACGACAGAAAAGCCAGGAGAAAGACAAGCCTTGACACCTGTTACTTTATGATGAGGTTTCGGATGGCGTCAACCTGCTTGACGATAGCCTCGACCTGCTCGGGCGAAATGTTGACAGTCGTCACCTCATTCTGCTCAATGACGAGCATGCCGTCGACCTCCTTGGTTATCGGCTCGCCCATCTGAGTAGTCACCTCGACGCCGTTGTAGATGGCCTTGAGCTTTTCAACCTCCTTGCTAAGGGACTTGAAGTCGGAATCGGAGCGGCCGTAGGTGTTGACGACAATGCTTATGATGTCTACAATGTTCTTCTGCTCGCCGAGTCGGTCAATTAGGCCCTTGTCTTGGGTCTGCGAGATGACCGCGCCCGTGATATAGATGCCCTCAATCCACGTGCCGACAACAATGGCCGTAGAGACGTTGGATCTCTTCTGCTCGCGGAGGTACTTGTCGATATTATTAAAACTGTTGACCGACAGCTGCTTGAGAGAATCAAGGTTGGTGCTGTTCTTGGCAAGGCTGCTGAGGGTTGAGAAGTCGAGGAACTGTCCGACACCGATGCCGTCGGCAAGCCTCTTGATAGAGGTGAGATAGTCGACGACCACGGTGCTCTTGCCGAAAGTGTTGATATAGCCGAGATCGGCCGCATAGACGCCAAGGTTGACAGCCCTCTTGAAGCTTGTCTCGTAGAGGCTCTCCTGGCCTGCGGCATTGAGGATGTCTTTTGAGAAAGCCACGCCCGAGTTCTTTATCTCGTTGGCCATCTCGACAGGAGAGGATATGTTCTGAATCATGTCGCTGACCACCTCGCCGCTTACAATGACGGAAGCGGAGTCGTCGTTAACCTCGTCGAGCTGGGGCACGCCGCCTCCCGAGCAAGAGCATCCGGTCGACATGGCCGCAATTGCGGCAGAGAGCGCGAAACCGCCACAAAAAACCTTGAAATTCATGGTGTATACCTATTTGTAGACGGGCCAAGAGGGAAGCTTGGCCCAGAGGAAATTTCTTAAAGAGAAAACTTTATCGCTACTTAGGCATCTCAGCCTCAGAATATTGCTTTACGAGCGAAAGCACGGCGCGGGCGCATGCCTCGGTGTCGCCAGAGGTGCATACATGGAGCTTGTAAGCGCCAGTCTTTGAGCAGATGAACTGGAAGGCGGTGAAGACCTTCCCGTTGGCGCTGTTGGAGCCTATGAGCTTGTCGCCATCGAAAATCTCAACCACCACGTTCTCGGTGTTTGCCGAGCCGTTGGCAATGTTCACCTGATAGTGCGTGCGGCTGTTGAGGACAACAGAGAACTTAGACCCCGTCTTGCTCGTCCCAGCTGCGAGTTTAATATCGAAATCCTTAATATACTGATAGTTACCCATAGCGCCGAGAGCCTGTTTCATAAGCTCGTCGCCACACTGGGCGTTAACGCAGGAGGCCATTGCGAAGATGGCGAGGATGGATAGAAGTAGCTTTTTCATTATATCAGTGGATGAAATGCGCCGAGCGCACGTGTTACTCTACTATGAACTTACGGAGTTCGTTTACCTTAGCAATGATGGCAGAGACCTGCTCGGGAGTTATCTTGACGTGGGTCAACTCGTTCTGCTCGATGACGAGCATGCCGTCGACCTCCTTTGTTATAGGCTCTCCGAGCTCGTAAGTGATCTCGACATTGTCGTAAATCTTCTTGACGTCGTCAACTTTGCCAACGAGAGCCTGGAAATTGGCGTCCCCACGGCTGTAG
>CAKVCS010000126.1 GCA_934725785.1 uncultured Bacteroidales bacterium
TCCCTATGCGGACCGTGTAGGCCCCGGGCCTTGGAGCCGAAAGGGTGGAGCCCGTCGTCTCGCAAATCTTGATTCCGGTGACAGTATATAGCCCCTTGAGCTGATGGCCCGCGCCGGATACGGAGACGAGCGACCCCTTGACCGTCACCCCGACACCGGGTTCGGCATGACGCTCGGCAGGCTTGAAGTCCGACCTGGCCCACGACATGGCAATGAGGGCCCCAGCGGGGTAAGAAAAAGAGACTGCCCCCTCGCCGGGGGTGACCTTGCGCCCCGCCACAGTGAGAGATACCGGCGCGCGGGAGTAAGAGAGCGTCAACTGATCACCACCGTTTGCGAACTCGGGGGCGCCGGTGAGATAAGACTCGCCGTCAATCTCATAATCGACCTTGTAGAGGGCTCGGGAGGGCGCGGCCTCCGCCTCGGGGTGCTCAAGCCCCTGACGCCAAGCTGGCTGATAGTCGCCCGAGAAGCCCACGCCCTTGAAATTGAGCCAATAGGCCACGAGACCTGACGCGAACTCCTCGTCGGAGAAGGCGCAAGTCGTATAGCGGAAACGCTGGTCGTCGGGGTCGAAGCTGCTGGTGGCCGGCTTATGTTCCTTAGCCGACACTTTACCGCCTCGGACGGCCACCTTAGACGAGAGGCTCTCATCCACCCCGACGCCGCGGCACTCGGTAAGGTAACGTAAGGAACGCGACTGCGCAGGGCTGTCCTCAAGGTAGAGGAATCCGTTGACCGACCCTAATCGGCCCTGACGGCCGACAAGCGTCACTACAATCCTGTCGACCCCGTAGGCCTCGGCCGACCTGGCCATTGCCACCGTCCCCGCGAAGCCGACGGCGCGGAGCGCGCCGTGATTTCGACCCGCAAAGAGGTGCACATATAGCGTCCGGCCGTCATCGCTCCTTTCAAAATCTCCGCTCTCGGGGTCGACAAGCAGGAGGGAATTCTCAAGGACAAGGCAATCAACGGAGCCTCCCGACTTGACCGTTCCGAACAATCCGTTGAGGCGAGCCGAGAAGTTAGCCACGGAACTGCCTCGGAAAGAGGCCGCAAAAGACTCCGCCGACGGAAGTGAGGGCAGGCGGGCGGCAAGCGTCTTATAGTCTGACGACCAGACGGAAGTGACAGGGAAATTTATGGCTCTGCCCAAAGAGACGGGGGTGCGGGTGGAGAGCCCCGACGCGCCGTCGGAGTAGGCGAAGAAAAGGTCGGCGAAGCTGGTGGGAGTCATGACGGACGCGCTTACGACGCCGTCGGGCCGTGACCTGTCATAGGAGAACGAATAAAACGGCACGCAACAGGCGAAAGCCCTGCCCCACTCAGACGCCTCATACCGCTCGACAGCCGAGGCAGGCACAACAAGCGTGTCGACGGCACCGAAGAGCTTACCCCGCAGGAACGCGCCTCGGCCAAGCGAAGGCGGCTCCGAAGCCCCGACGCGGACGCGCCTTAGGCCCGCACATGAGCTGAAAGCTGAGGCGGAAACCGACCTGACAGAAGCAGAGAGTGACACCGCCACCACGCCATCCGACTTGCGAAAAGGGGACGAGCCGCCGTCACCTATGCCGACGACGGCCAGCCTTCGCGACCCTGACGAAACAAACTCCGGGACAGATACGCACACACTGCCGCCAGGCTTCACGCTGCCTTCGGATACATAGCATGTGGTGCTGTCGGAGTTTGGAATGAGCGTGAGCGAGTAGCCCTCGCCATCATAGCGGATGGATTGCGCACGGGCGCCCGAGAGGTGCGTGGCAAGCAGCGAGCCTGCCAACATGATGAGCCTAAGAGTCATACGGATAGCGCCGTAAGTTTTACATAATGGGGGGGGCGCGACCATAGCCTTGGCTAAAGAGACCAGGCGCACAGGGCAAAAAAAAGCAAAAAAGGTGAAAAACACAAACACGAGGCCGCCTCACAAAAACGAAGTCGGCCCCCGCGCTGAACATCCGCGCGGAGGCCGACCTATCTAATGTGCTGCGAGAGCAATCTACTTACTTCTGCTTGCCGCCGCGGTCGCGGTGGCGGCGCTCAGCCCTGTTGGGGCGCGCCGACGGTACATAGTCGTCGCGGAAGTCGCGTCCGTCGCGGCGATCCTCGCGCCGTCTACGCCCTCCTCCGAAGCCGAAGCCACCACGTCCGCCCCTGCGGCTGTCGCGGCGCGGAGACTCGTCATCGTCAGAATCCTTGCGGGGTTCGGCCTTTTCGCATATGAGCCTGTAGCCGTCGACGACTCGGCCGTTGATGGCAGCCACGATGTCATCGGTGAACTGGTTGTCGACATCGACAAATGAGAAGTTGCGCATGATGTCGATGTGCCCGATATTGACCTTGGCCTGGAGGTCGTGAGTGAACTGGTTGATGAGCCCGATGATGTCGGCAGGGCGTATGGCGTCGATTTTGCCGACGTTGATGAAGAGCCTGTCCATGTTCTCATCGCCTGGGCGCTGGCCTCGCTCCCCTCGCTCACCTCGCTCGCCCTTCTGGCGAGGCTCGTCGGAGACGTTGAGGTCATTGGCAGCCTGATAGTACTTGTTGACGCTCTCGAACTCGGCCGAGATGAACTTAGCTATGATGTCCTCCTTGGAGAACTCGGCGAGTTTCTCTATGGCCTCGGGGATGAACTTTGAGACGGCCGTATCCTCCTCGACCTGCTGAGCGGCAATGCCCTCGACAAAGTGCTGGAGCTTGATTTGGCAAATCTCGTCGGCATTGGGGACCATCTTGCGCTCGAACTTCTTACCCGAGATCTTCTCGATCTGCTTGATCTTGGAGAGATCCTTCTTGCAGACGATAGCGGCGGAAATGCCGGCCTTGCCAGCGCGTCCGGTGCGCCCGGAGCGGTGGATGTAGACCTCTATGTCGTCGGGTAGATTGTAGTTGATGACGTGTGTGAGGTCGTGGACGTCAATGCCACGCGCCGCGACATCGGTCGCTACGAGGATCTGCAGGTGCTTCATCTTGAATCGCTGCATGACCATGTCGCGCTGCGCCTGGGAGAGATCTCCGTGGAGGGAGTCGGCGTTATAGCCGTCGGCGATGAGCTTCTCAGCCACCTCCTTCGTCTCCTCCCTGGTGCGGCAGAAGACGATGGAGTAGATGTCGGGGACCATGTCTACAATTCTCTTGAGGGCGAGGTAGCGGTCGGACGGGCGGACGAGGTAATAGTTGTGTTCGACAGTGTCGGCTCCCTGGTTGGTCCGTCCAATCTTGATCTCGAGCGGCTCCTTCATGTACCTGTTTGCCACTTTGGCAATGAAAGGCGGCATGGTTGCGGAGAAGAGGAGCGTCTGCCTGGTCTCGGGGGTCTCATTGAGGATGGTCTCGAGGTCATCCTTGAAACCCATGTCGAGCATCTCGTCGGCCTCGTCGAGCACGAGCCAGCGAATCTCGTCGATTTTGAGGACACCGCGCTCAATGAGGTCGATGACTCGGCCTGGCGTTCCCACGACAATCTGCGGGTTGGTGCGGAGCTGCTTGATCTGCTTGCGGATGTCGGAGCCTCCGTATACAGGGCAGACGTCTACCTGCGGCTTGAATTTTGAGAAGTTGGTGAGGTCCTTGGCGATTTGGAGGCAAAGCTCTCGCGTCGGGCTGAGAATCATGGCCTGGACGTGCGTGATCTGGGGATCGACCATCTGGACGATGGGGAGTCCGAAAGCGCCTGTCTTGCCCGTTCCGGTCTGCGCGAGGGACACGATGTCCTTGCCGCAATTGAGGATTTCGGGAATGCTCTTCTCCTGGACGGGAGTGGGCTCGACGAAGCCGAGTTCGGAGATGGCCTGGAGCATCTGCTCGTCAAGGCCTGTTTCTTGGAAAGTCGCCATTACTTAAGTGTTTCCGTTATGGGATAAATAAAAAGGAATTATTCGGGGCCTCAAGCTCACGCCTGCCCCCCCTGCTGGGCCACCGCCCGACGGGGAAAAGCCCTCCTGTCGTTTTTTTTTTGACAGAACCAAAGACACGGCCCTCGTTCCCAAGCTCTTCCCTATCCCATGAGGCCATACGACAGCCTCCGCGACGAAAAAACACACTATCAGGTGACAACCCATCAGTATCCCTGGCGAGAGC
>CAKVCS010000127.1 GCA_934725785.1 uncultured Bacteroidales bacterium
GTACTGGCTAATCATGCAAAGCGTGTGGATGTCGGCATTGGTCAGCAGGTATTCAAGCTCGCCAACCTTATAATTGGTGTTGACGGTGACAAGCCACGCCCCTATCTTGGCGCAAGCGAAAAAAACAGTGAGCCAGTCTGGGATATTGTTGGCCCAGATTCCGACTTTCATGTCTTTCTCCACACCCAGCGACATCAATCCGCGGGCGAACTCGTCTACACGTGCGTTAAACTGCGAGTAGCTCCAATAAAGGCCTCTGTCGGCGTATGTTATAAAATTCTTATCGGGTGTCTCGCTCGCGTACCTTTCGAGCAGTCCGTGGAGAGTGTCTTGAGATAGTTCCATAATTTGTTTTTCGTCGTTCCGTATGGTTCTAAGCAACAGGCAAAAATCAGACTAAGATAGTGGTTTGGCTTTTAAGGAAGCCTTGCCATTGCGTTTTTTAACACAATAAAGATGCGCAGATGACGTTTTCCGCCATTCTGACATCGAAAGGGAATGCTCAAGAGTCTCCCAGACCACACAAAAAAGAGTAGCGAGCCATGCGTCCGCTCGACAGCATGGCCCGCCACAAATTGCAAGCTTTATACGCAGATCTACTCAGCGAGCAGCTCGGACAGCTTCTCAACAAGCTCCTCCCCTGTGAGCTGGTGCGCCACGATGACGCCGTCCTTGATGATGACGGTGTTGGGGATACTTAGCTCGGAGCCCTGCGGCCACGCCATGCCGAGGGTTGAGACCGCTTCGCGCCAGGCGTCGGCATCGCTGTCTTGCGAGACGCCAATAATCTCAAGCCCCTTATCGCGGAGGGACTGATATGCCTGGACGACGTTTGGCATTTCCTTGCGGCAAGGCCCGCACCAGCTTGCCCAGAAGTCAATCATCACGACCTTATTTTTACTGACGATGTCGCTGAGCCTCAGAGTATCTCCATCAATGCCAGGCACGATAAAGTCGATGTACGGCCTACCAATGTCCACCGATTTCATACGCTCCACCCTGCCGGCGAGATCCGCGTAAGGGCCTTCGGCCCGGTACTCGGCAGGGACTTGCGCTAAGAGCGAATCTAGCTCCGAGAGGCTCAGGGCATATGATATTTGCGAGAGAATGCGCACACCGACAGCGTTCTTGATGTTGGCGGCGGCCGACGACTTGAAAGTCGGGACGTAGACATTATCGTAAAGAGAGTCGGACAGGTTGGCGAACCTCTTACGGCAGTCCTCGGAGAGGGTGGTGTCTTGCGCCATCTGCTCTGCGCTGTCTATGCGCACAACAATATTATGTATGGTCTCCTTGAAAGCAGTGTTGATATCGTTGCACTTGGTCCCATTGGCCACGCTTTTGGACGGCGACTTGGCGAGGGAGACGGAAATATTCCCATCCTCGAGATAGACAGGGCCCAAGACAGTGCTGCCGTCGGAGGCGACGTCACAGCGTACGACGGCGAGCGTCGTGGTATCCTTATGGCCGGTAAAGCAGAAGACCCCGTCGGCTATTACAGCCGTGTCGAGGACATCGCGCGAGGTCGCGTCAAGAAGAAATACGCTGTCGCCATCGGCCGCGCCATCGGCTGAGCCGACTATCTTGTATCCGCCGCAGAAGGAGCATGCTGACAAAGCGGAGGCGGCCAAGGATGCGGCGGCTATTGAATTAAAAGCTTTCATCAAAATTGTATTTATGTTTTTTTTTGGGGGGGGGCTGAAGTCGCAGGACGCTTTCCGCATTGAAAAATGGAGAAGAAGCGTGCGCGCAAGCTCTGGATAAGAAGCCAAGCCCCCGAAGCCCAGAGGGCGACGGAGGCCTGGAGATTCCGTTGCTTATGAATCAGCCCTACTTCTTCGCGTCGGCAGCAGCGGCAGCGGCAGCAGAGACAGCAGCACGTGTAGACTTGACAGCGGCTACGACTGCGCTCTTGGCGTTGAGGATCTCAAGGTTGTCGTAGTGGAGGCTACCGACCTTGATGACCTGGCCGAGGCCGAGGCTGGTGATGTCGACCTCGAGGATGTCGGGAAGGTTGGCGGGGAGACCCTTAACATTGAGCTTGCGCATCTCGACCTGGAGCTTACCACCGGCCTTGACGCCCTCGCTGTGACCGACAATCTTGAGGGGCACACCGATGGTGACAGGCTTCTCGGGGAAGATCTGGAGGAAGTCGACGTGGAGGATGGCGCCAGAGATGGGGTGGAACTGGATGTCCTTAAGAATAGCCTGCATAGCCTCGCCATCGACAGTCAGGTTGACGATGTAAACGTTGGGGGTGTAGATGAGCCCGCGGAAATCAACCTCGGGGACAGAGAAAGTTATCTCCTTCTCGCCACCGTAGACGATGCAAGGGACTTGACCATTCCTGCGGAGCTCCTTTGCGACCTTCTTGCCGCCGCACTCGCGCTTAACACCTTTGATGTCAAAAGTTTTCATTAGCTGTAATTAAATCTGTGTTACTCAAGAAAAAGACTTGGTGCACTTTCGCACTGCATGATAAGCTAATTCTCCCATCACACTTCGCACTTAAATGCGGCGCAAAGTTAGTGAAAAATGTTCACAAATGAACTCTTTGGGCTGATATGTTTGGGTCGCGGAGCGCATGATTACATGTTCTCCTGAACTCGCTGCTCGTATATCCTCGAAAAGTCGTCGGCCTCAAAGGAGGTGGCGCACCCGGGGGCGAAATAAGAGACATCGCTCCGACCGCGCGCGACGACTGCCAGGCTATTCTCGGCATTGACTTGCGCCCGCGAACCATTTGAGGCCCGCAAAGCTACCGACCGGCACGACATTCGCCTCATGCGCAGCGTGCTGCTGTTGTCCAACTCGGCCGTTATGCTCTCCGCCGCCCCCATGAGCCAGACCTCAGAATGATCCCTGGCCACGACAGAAACCGCCCTTGCCAGAACGGACACGCGTATGGACATGGCGAAGCCCGGGGATATCGACAAGTTTTCCGTCTTGAGAGTGCCCCTTGTGGCTATGTTGCTGCCAGAGGCTCCCGTTATCGCGCTGATGCTGCCGGAGTATACGACAAAGACCTCAATGGAGGGGCTTCGCCTGTATTTGAACTTGTCGGCGTAGACGTTAAGCGTCCCGCTCTCGACTTGGCACCTGACAGCCCTCGCGACCGAAGCCTCCGCCTTGACCACGCACACCGACGCCCCCGCGGCGACATCGGCCATAGCAGCCTTGCTTCTCTTGAGCCGAGCGTAGACGTCGGCGGGCAACTTGTCGACCTCATCGCGGCATACGAGGGTCACATTTATGCGCCGGGCCACATTGACAGCCTCAAAAGCCGGGATGCCGGTCCTGACGGAAAATACAGACTGCGCGAGGGCCGCGGGCGACACGCCAAGCCATACCGCGAGAGAAAGCGACAGCGCATGCAGGCATGCCTTAAGCCGGCGCATCATCCAAGCGCGGAGTATTGGGCGGAGTACCTCAGCATCTGTTCGTCGTAGGCCTCGGAATATGACACCAGCACGTCGGTCACCTTGTCGCCAACTCGGACAGCCGAGAGCACGGGGTTAACGAAACCGCTGAACGGCGCGATGCCGAGAGCCGCATAGCGTCCGCGCACCTCCGCGTGAAGCTCAGGGTCGACCTTTACGCCATATGACTCGATGAGGTCGCGGGCGGCCTCGTAGTCGCCCTCGCTCTTTATCCGCTGCACCTCGGCCAGGAGTTCGGCAAAGAGAGACCTTACGCGGGCATAGTCGGCTATGGAGACGAAATGCCTCCCCCCTTCGTCAATCCACCTGACGGCTCCGCTCGCAGCTCCGCGCTCCAGCACCCACCGCGAAATGAGCGCCCGGTTCCTCATATGCGCCTCTTCTATGCAACGCCCCTCTTCTATGCGGGCGAGCTGGACGAGCAGCCCGTTGCGGAGGTAAGCGTCATAATGGGCCCAGGCGACCTCCTCGCTCTCAACGATGCCGAGGTCGACCATCTTCCGGTCCGGCATGAAATACAGTGCGAACAAGTCAGCGCGCGCCTCCTCTATCGTGCTGCCATACGCGCCGAGGTCGTCAAGCGAGACCCCCGGCCTCGTCTGTCC
>CAKVCS010000128.1 GCA_934725785.1 uncultured Bacteroidales bacterium
GTATGTGGCCATCACGAGGGCCAAGAGATATTGCGTAGTAAGCTACGCCACCGAGCGTTACAGGTTCGGCAAGGCCGAGATGAGTCACCCCAGCCGCTTCATTGCCGAGCTCGACCCGCAGTTCTGCGACAAGCCCGAGGCCCGAAATGCGGAGGGAGGCTCGGGTTTCGGCGGTTTCCGCTACGGGGGGCGCGCGTCGGCGGGCCCGCGCGCCGGCTGGGCGTCCGGCCGTCCGGCCCCGTCAGCCGCCGGACGCGGCTACGGCTTTGAGCGAAAGGCCGTCCCCGCGGCGGGCGGCCCGCTGCCATCAAGGTTCAAAAGCCTCGGCACGCGCCCCTCGGGCCCCGACGCCGAGCCGGAGCGGACGCTGTCGCAGACGCCAGACGGGCTGTATAAGGTCGGCATGCGGATAATGCACGACCGCTTTGGCGCCGGCACCGTGGTCGGCATATTGTGCTCAAACCAGAACGACGTCAAGCTGCGCATCTCGTTCGACGCCACGAAGGAGGAGAAGACCCTGCTGCTTAAGTTCGCGCGCATAAGGCGAGTCTGATTTTTAAACGCAAGAATACAATTCACGATAAAAACACAAAAAGAGATGAGAGTTTCTTCACTCATACCAATGGCAGCCATCGCCATCGCAGTTGTCTGCGGAGGCTGCTCGCGCAAAGGCAGCTCGAGCATCAGCTCAGGACACAGGAGCACCACGTCGAAAGTGACACCCAAAGTGCGCCAGGCGCAAGACTCTGACGCTCAGGCACAGCAGCGCCTGAAGGCCGCGCAGGAGGCCGAGGCTAAGGCAAAGGCAGCGGCCGAGGAGGCAGCGGCAGCCGCGCAGAAGGCTAAACAGGAGGCCGAGGCTAAAGCTAAGGCAGCGGCCGAGGAGGCAGCGGCAGCCGCGCAAAAGGCCAAGGAGGCCGTTGTGGTGGTGAAGGAGGAGAAGGTGAAAATCATAGAGTCTAACGCGCAGACCGACGACTCACACCGCTATCATATCATCATCGGCTCTTTCAAGCAGCTCACAAATGCCAGGCAGCTGTGCCAGGATGCCGTCTCGAAAAAATTCCTGCCCAGCATCATGGAGAATGAGGAGGGCATGTACCGCGTAGCCGTGTACTCCTCGAGCACCGAGAAGTCGGCCCGGGCGAAGATCGCGGAGCTCCGCAGCCAGTACAAGGAGTACGTCGGCATGTGGCTGCTCATTGAGAAGAAGTAGTGTGTCGTTAAGCATCAGGAAAATACCACAATAAGCCATGCTCAAGTCTGTCATTCTCGCGTTAGCGCTACTTATGGCCCACTTGGCCGCAGTCGCGCAGCCCAACGCTCCCGACATCGTCGTCTCCAAAGACGGCAAGGGGCAGTTCACCTCCATCCAGCAGGCCGTGCTCTCCGTCAGGGATTACAAGCCCAGCAGGACAACCATTTACGTCAAGGACGGAGTGTACAAGGAGAAGCTGCTTATCCCGGCCAACAAGTGCGACATCACAATCATCGGGCAAAGCCGCGAGGGGGTGGTCATCTCCAACGGTGACTACGCCAGCCTTAACAATATGGGGACGTTCAACACGTGGACGGTGCGCGTCGATGGCGATGGCATAAGGATGGAGAACCTCACCATAGAGAACACGGCCGGAAGGGTGGGGCAGGCCGTGGCGCTCCATGTCGAGGGTGACCGTTGCGAGTTCGCGCGGGTAAGGCTGCTTGGCAATCAGGACACGCTTTTTAATGGTGGAAACGGCAGTCGGCAGTACTTCTCACAGTGCTACATAGAGGGGACGACCGACTTCCTCTTCGGCCCGGCTACGGTAGTCATGGACGACTGCGAGCTGCATTGCAAGGCAGACTCTTACATCACGGCGGCCTCCACTCCGTCGGGCGTCAAGTGGGGCTACGTTTTGCGCCGCTGCCGCGTGACAGCCGAGAAGGGGCTGACAAAGGTTTTCCTCGGCCGCCCGTGGAGGGCTTACGCCTCGGTGACATTCGTCGGGTGCACCCTCCCCGCCTGCATAGCCGCTGAGGGGTGGCACAATTGGGGGCGTGCCGAGAATGAGCAGACTTCGCGCTACGCCGAGATAGGCAGCCTCGGCGACGGGGCGGCGGATTCTTCACGCGTGGCGTGGGCTGTCGCGAGGCCTGCTGATGGCGCAGACGCCGACGTGATGTCCTTCAGCCCATTCTCTTCCAAGTCCGACTGGGTGCCGGCCTACGCCCAGGCGAAATAGAGCGTATAACCCGACGCCTGCAATGCGGGATGCCCGCATAGGGCTTTGCAGGCGCTGAAAACATAATGGCTATGAAAATTTACTTTCTCGCGGCTGTGGCGGCGTTGGGGCTGCTCGCTTCGTGTGTCGGCTCTCAAAAGGAGAGCAGACCCCTGTCAGTACTGTTGGCGCACTCTGAGATGACAAGGGTGCCCGACCCCGTAAATCTAGACTTCCAGCCTGCCCCTAAGTGGGATTACAGCGCAAGCACCGAGCTGCTCGGAATGCTCAAGGTGGCCGACGCCTACGACGATGCCGAGCTTAAGGCCTACGTCAAGCAGTGGGCGGACACGATGGTTCTCGCCAACGGCGACATCGTAGGCTACAGCAAAGACAAGTATAACATTGACCACCTGTGCCCGGGCAAGCTGCTGCTGCGACTCTATAACCAGACGGGCGACGCCAAGTATCTCACTGCCGCCGGCCACCTGATGGAGCAATATGAGGGTCACCCGCGCACTGCCGAGGGCGGTTTGTGGCACAAGAAGGTTTACCCTCACCAGATGTGGCTCGACGGCCTCTATATGGGGGCCCCCTTCATTGCCGAGTATGGTCAGGTGGCGAATATGGACGTCGCGGCGGATGTGGCGCGCCAGTTCATTGTGGTGGGGCGCCACACTTATGACGACTCCACGCGGCTCTACCGCCATGCGTGGGATGAGAGCAAAAGCATGTTCTGGGCCGACACCGCCACCGGCAGGAGCCGTCACGCATGGGGCCGAGCCAACGGATGGTACATGATGGGGATGGTTGACGCCCTCGAGTTCATTCCCGAGGGCACGCAGGGGCGTGACTCCGTCATCTCCATACTTGCCAACCTCGCTAAGGCCGTGCTTGACTATCGCGACCCTAAGACAGGCATGTGGTTTCAGGTGCTCGACTCGCCCAAGAGGGATGGGAACTACGTCGAGGCCACTTGTAGCGCGATGTTCATATACTCGATGCTCAAGGCCGCAAGGCTTGGATATGTGTCGCCCGAGTTCAGGGACGTGGCAGAGGAGGCTTTCGCGCAGTATGTGCGGACGTTCGTCAAGTTCGATGGCGGCCTCGTCAGCATATCGTCGTGCTGCGCTGTGGCCGGCCTTGGCGGCAAGGATATGCGGGATGGTTCTTTCGACTATTACATCAGCGAGCCCGTGAGGGATAACGACCCCAAGGCCGTTGGCCCTTTCCTGCTCGCGTGCTGCGAGCTCGGGATGTAGGGCTGCGCCCTCCGGTGTTTAACAATACAGTCTTCTTATATGATTGACAAGTTTGCGGACATTAAGGTCCTGCGTTACCATATAGACGGTTTTGAGCGGCTCCCGCTTAGCCGTAAGCTGCTGCTTTACCATTTGAGCGAGGCCGCCCTGTGGGGGCGCGATGTCTATTGGCATCAGAACTGCGCCGACGGGCTCAGGCTTCGCAAGACGCTCGAGGCGGTCTACTCGTGGCAGAGGGGCCGCGGCGCGCTCGACGCCCGGTTGGCCGAGTATGTCAAGTGCGTATGGTTTGCCAACGGGCCCTATCACCATTACAGTAACGACAAGTTCTCACCCAAGTTCACGGCCGAGGAGTTCACGGCCTGGATGCGGCAGGCCGGTATGGCCGAAACTCTTGCCCCCGAGCTCGAAAGACTCATGTTCGACCCGACATACAAGGCCAAGAAGGTCTCGCTTGATACGAGCGGCGACGTCGTGGCGGACTCCTCCGTCAATTTCTATGACGGCGACGTCACTCAGCAGGAGGTGACCG
>CAKVCS010000129.1 GCA_934725785.1 uncultured Bacteroidales bacterium
ATCCGTTCCTGTACATCATATTCATAATGGCAGCGCCGTTCGGTTGCCCGCGCATAACGCTTATGCTTATGGCGGCCGCCGTGGGCCTGGCCATTGACGTGGTTTCCGACACCCCCGGCATGCATATGGCGGCTTGCGTGCTCATAGCTTTCCTGCGAGGCTACGTACTCAGCCTCTTGTCCTTCCGCTCATCCTATAAGGACGATGACATGCCTGGGGCCGCCACCTGCGGCTCGCTATGGTTTTTCAAGTACACGGCCATAATGGTCGGCCTGCACCACGTGGCCTTGTTCCTCATTGAGCAGTTCGACTCTTTCTACCTTTGGCCGACTCTCATGCGCATAGGGCTCAGCTTCGTGGCCTCGTCCGTCATCATAGTGCTTTTCGACATGGCCAGGCCGCGCTCCGCTGGGGCCTCGGCCGACTGACGCTCACCAGCCTCGCGCCACCTTACACCACAGGTACAACAGCCATTCTTGCAGTAGCGTAACCCTCATGTACGAAAACCGCAAATTTGTCATAGCGGCCATAATGCTCTTGCTTGGCCTCACGGTCATCTCCCGCCTGCTCTATGTCCAGATCCTGACCGACAAATACCGCGAGGAGGCCGAGATGAACTCAAGGCGCAAAGTGGTGCAATACCCGTCGCGCGGGCTGATCTCCGACCGCAACGGCAAGCTGCTCGTCTCCAATCAGCCCGTCTACGACATTATGATCGTAGGGCGCGAGGTGCGTCAGTTTGACAGCATCGACTTCTGCAACACCGTCGGCATAGACATTGAGACCCTCCGCGGCCTTTTTGCGGAGCACAGGAGGCAGGTCAGGAACCACAAGGCCTCCAACTACAAGCCGGCCATCTTCCTCCGCCAGCTCTCGGTTGACAAGTACGCCGCGCTGCAGGAAAGGCTCTACCGGCTGCCTGGCTTCTATGCGCAGAGGCGTACGCTTCGCAAATACGAGTACCCCGTGGCGGCCAACGTCCTCGGATACGTCGGCGAGGTGTCCGACCGTTTTATTGCCAACAACCCATATTACGCACCGGGCGACTACGTTGGCATCTCCGGCATAGAGAGCAGTTTCGAGGAGCAGCTACGTGGCCGCAAGGGGGTCAATTACCTCATGGTCGACGTGCGCGGGCGGGTCAAGGGCGAGCTCTACGAGGGGAAATATGACACGGCGGCCATCTCTGGCCAGAACCTGACGCTCTCGCTCGATGTCGACCTGCAGGCCTATGGCGAGAAGCTTATGAAGGGGAAGACCGGGGCCATAGTGGCCATACGCCCACAGACGGGCGAGATTCTCTGTATGGTCTCCGCCCCCTCTTACGACCCTTCGTTGCTCGTCGGGCGAGACAGGTCGGTCAATTTCCCAATCTTGTCAAACGACCCCGACAAGCCGCTTTTCAACAGGGCCATTCAGGCCTGGTACCCGCCAGGCTCAACGTTCAAGACTGTCAACGCGCTCATTGGCCTCGCCGAGGGCACCGTCACTCCCGAGACGCGTTACCCCTGCCACAGGGGCTACTCCATTGGCAGCTTCCACCTCGGATGCCACGGCCACGCGTCGCCTCTTGACCTCAGGCAGAGCATTCAGAACTCTTGCAACGCGTATTACTGCTACGAGTTCCGCGAGCTCATCGACAACAAGAAGTTCAAGAATGTCAAGGAGGGGCTCGACTGCTGGAAAGACCATCTCGTCAAGTTCGGCCTCGGCTATAGGCTGGGTGTCGACATCGCCAACGAGAACAGGGGCTTCATCCCCAACTCCGCGTACTATGACAAGGCCAAGGGCAAGAACTGGAACTCTCTTGGCGTCGTGTCGCTCTCCATAGGGCAGGGCGAGCTCCTGCTCACGCCTCTCCAGATGGCCAATGTGGCGGCCATCATTGCCAACAAGGGCTGGTTCTACACTCCCCACGTGGTCCACAAGGTCGCGGGAGGGCATATCGACAGCCTCTACACCGTCCGCCGTGAGACGGGGATTGACACGGCTTTCTTCTCTGTCGTGCAAGACGGCATGGAGAGCGCCGTATGGGGCGCCAATGGCGGCACCGCGCGGGCCGCGCAGGTGCCGGGTGTCCGGGTGTGTGGCAAGACTGGCACGGCGCAGAACCCGCACGGGCGCGATCACTCTATTTTCATGAGTTTCGCACCGAGGCAGGACCCGCAAATAGCCATCGCGGTCTATGTCGAGAACGCAGGCTTCGGGGCGACATGGGCGGCGCCAATAGCCAGCCTCATGATAGAAAAGTTCGTCAAGGGCGAGGTCGACCCCAAGCGCAAGCACATAGAGGATCGAATACTGGCCATGAGCACCACGGGGCAGTCCCAGAACAAGCAGCACGCTAAGCCGGCGGACAAGAAGAGGAGAGACGCGGCAGGGGGCGCTGCGACACACCCTGCGCCAAGACAGGCGCGCGACGCCGCCCCTGCGCCCGACACGGCTCCCGCGCAAGGTGCGGGCGAGGCAAAATCAAATAACGACGGCCTATGAATCAGGACATGTCTTCATACCGCAAGGGCGTTGACTGGATCACGGTCTTGCTCTACGCCTTCCTTGTCATTTTCGGCTGGTGCAACCTCTATGCCGCCAACTACAATCCCGAGGTCGGCCTGCAGTTCTCCTTCGACGCCCAATACGCCAAGCAGCTCATGTGGGTGGGCATCTCTGTGGCCTGCATAGGGGTCATAATGCTGTCGGACAGCAAGGTGTTTGTCGAGTTCGCGTGGATACTTTACATTCTGTCGCTCTGCCTGCTCGTCCTTGTGCTTGCCGTCGGGCATGAGGTCTATGGCGCAAAGTCGTGGATTAAGATAGGCCCCGTGCTTTTTCAGCCCACCGAGTTCACTAAGATTGGCGCGGCTCTTGTCGTAGCGCGTATCATGAGCCGTTATGGCTTCTCTTTCACGTTCCGCAACTACGTCAAGCTCTTTGCCGTGCTGCTAATACCGATGGCTCTCATCATCTTGCAGAATGACACGGGCTCGGCTCTCGTATACGTCGTCCTCATCCTGGCAATGTTCCGCGAGGGGTTGTCGCCCCATTTCCTACTCATAGGCGCCACTTGCGCCGTGGTGGCCATTGCGTCACTATTGCTCGACTCGGCCCCCGTCCTTACCGCCATCGTGGCGTGCGCTTTCATTGCGGCCAATGTGCTGGTCTACCGTCAGGGTCTGCCTTGGGAGGCCGTCAAGGCTTTCGCGGCGGGTGCGGCAGTGTCGGTCTCCGCCTGGCTCGTCATGCGTTTCCACTTCGGCCGCGAGCTGCTCGTTGATTATTATCTCCTTGCCGGCATGGCTGTGGCCTCTGTCGCGCTTGCCTTGTCATACGTCGTCCACCGTTTCAAGGGGCTGTGGTGGCTGCTGGCCTATGTCTGGGTCGCCTTGTGCACCTCTTTCGGCACGGGTTATGTCTTCGACAATGTGCTGGGGGACCACCAGCGGACGCGAATCAACGTGCTTTTCGGCATAGAGGAGGACCCGCTCGGCGCCGGCTACAATGTCAACCAGAGCCTTATAGCCATAGGTTCTGGCGGCTTCCTTGGCAAAGGATTCCTCAACGGCACTCAGACCAAGCTCGACTTCGTGCCCAAGCAGACCACCGACTTCATCTTCTGCACCGTAGGTGAGGAGTGGGGCTTCTTCGGCTGCACGGTCCTCGTGGCGGCATACGTATTCCTGTTCTTGCGGATCATATATTTGGCCGAGAAGCAGCATTCCGTCTTTAGCCGGGTCTATGGCTACTGCGTGGCGGGCATTTTCTTCTTCCATTTCGCAATCAACGTCTCTATGGCCATCGGGCTTATGCCCGTCATTGGCATCCCGTTGCCTTTCTTTTCTTATGGGGGCTCCTCGTTCTGGGGGTTCTCGGTGCTGCTTTTCATCTTTGTGAAGCTCGACACCGACAGGAATTTCCTTGTTCGCTGAACAATCCCCGCCTTTGCTTAAGACCTGCATTATGAACATGAAAGACAGTCTCTCATATTTCCTCAAGG
>CAKVCS010000130.1 GCA_934725785.1 uncultured Bacteroidales bacterium
TGAGGCTCTTCTGGAGCTGGACGAGCGACGTGATGAGCTCATCGTCCTTGTTCTCGTCAATCTTGACGTCAAGCTTGCCTGCGGAAAGCCCCTCGACGAACTGGAGGACGGAGTTGGAGCGGACCTCCTCGGCCTTGAGCGCCTTGTTCATAGTCCGGATGATGGCGGCCATTCGCCAAGAGAGCAGGTAACCCGCCAGGGCGCAGAGCAGCGGCAGAATCATCATGACCCAGAAAGCGGGGAAAGTCCTGATGAAGTCTGAAAGCGTGCGCCGGCTCTCGTGGTAGGCGTCAGAGTCGGCCGCCAGGAGTAGGACAATAAGCGCGATGACGAGGCCGAAGACGAAGCCTCGCAGAGCGTATATCCACGTCATCCGCTTCAGTTTCTTGTTTTTCATCTGTTTTTCCGGATAATTTCAAATTAGGGAAGAGTTGCGCGCGTCAGGCCACCTCACAATCGCTCGGAGGCGAGCATGTTGACGAGGTGCTGCGTGATTTTTCCGAGCGCGACCACGTCGTCCACGCCCCCCTCTTTCACCGCCTCCTTGGGCATGCCGTAGACCACACAGCTCTGCTCGTCTTGCGCTATGGTCCTGGCGCCGGCGTCGTGCATTTCCTTCATGCCCTTGGCGCCGTCGTTGCCCATGCCTGTAAGTATGACGCCAATGGCGTTGGAGCCGGCGTATCTGGCCGCCGACCGGAACAGCACGTCGACCGAGGGCCTGTGCCTGTTGACGAGCGGGCCGTCCTTGACCTCGACGAAGTACTCCTTGCCTACCCGCTTGATGAGCATATGCTTGTTGCCTGGCGCGATGAGGACCCGGCCCCTGTAGAGCTTGTCGCCGTTCTCGGCCTCCTTGACGGAGAGCCTCGAGATCTGGTCGAGGCTGTTCGAGAACGACCTCGTGAAGCCCTCGGGCATGTGCTGCACAATGGCTATACCCGGCATGTCCTCGGGCATGGAGCGGAGCAGCACCCTGATGGCCTCGGTCCCGCCTGTTGACGAACCGAGGACTATGATCCTCTCGGTGGGAATGACGAGGTCGGCCGAAGACCCCTTCTCGAGGATGGCGTCCGCCGTGTATTTGGGCTGGACGTTGGCAATCTGCGCCGTAGGTATGGTGGTCCTGACGGTCGAGATTCGCGATACCGGCTCGGGCGCCGGGGCGGGCCTCGTCGGGTTGGCCCTCTCGCGGATGTCGTCGGCCTTAATCCTGCGCAGCTTAGCCATGGCCGCGGCCTTGACAGCGTCGCAGAGCATTATGTGGCTCTCCTGGAAAAAGACGTCGGGGTTCATTGACGGCTTGCCAATGACCTCGCTCGCCCCATACTCGAGGGCCTTCATCGCGGCCTCGGTGCCCTTGGTGGTGAGAGAGGAGATCACGACGACCGGGATGGGCCTCTGCGCCATAATCTTGCGGAGGAATGTGAGGCCGTCCATGCGCGGCATCTCGATGTCGAGCGTGATGACATCCGGCACCTCGCGCATGATTTTCTTCACGGCTATTATGGGGTCGGCGGCCGTGCCCATGACCTCGATTTCCGGGTCGGCCTCGAGGATGGCGGAGAGAGACTGGCGCACAACGGCCGAGTCGTCAACCACCAGCACCTTAATCTTGTTCTCCATTATGCAAGAGTTCTATGCGATGGGCCGCCGCTGGGGCGGCCGGTAGTTTTTGTGGGGCGGGCGCGGGGACGTCCGCCTTGTATGTAACGTGCAAGCCGACCGGGGCCGCGCACCGCTGGTGCGCGAGACGCCGAGCCGGTTTCGAAAGTTGTCAAGACCTACCCGCCGCGAGGTCAGAGAGACCTCTTGTCGAGATACTTGTGCCTGACCTCGCCGGTATCGGTGAAGAAGAGTATTTTGCGCCCCCTCTTTCCGCCGAGGCATGAGCTGACAATCGGTATTCCGTAGTCCGCCAGCATGTTACGGGCGACCTCGATGTTACGTTGCCCGATTTGCGTGGCAGAGCGCCCGTCGATAGACTCGATGAGCTCTCCGCCGCCGAACACCTTGGCCTGGAGGTCACCTACGCGGCAGCCCATGAACCTCATCTTCTCGACGAGCTTGTCAATGGCTATGTTGCCGTACTTGGGCGAGGCGAGGTCTGTGCCGGTCCAGTAGGGCAGCATATAGTGGTTGATGCCTCCGAAGCGCAGGGTCGGGTCCCAGAGGCATACGGCGACGCAGGAGCCGAGAACCGTCTTGACGACGTAGGGCTCGCGGCTGGCGAAAAACGACGAGGGATATAGGAAATGTTGCGAATATTCCATCATCGGCGGTTAAAACAAATCCACGTCGTCGTCGGTGTCGAAGAACATGCCGCCATCATCGCCGCCGAAGGGGTCGGTGTTGACCACCTTGAGGCGAGGTATGGATATGGTGAAGGTGGAGCCCTCGCCCTTGACGCTCTTGATGTCCATCTTGCCCTCGAGGACGTCGAGGAGGGCCTTGGCGATGGAGAGTCCGAGGCCGTGGCCCTGGTTGATGGAGTTGATGCCCGTGTCGAGCCTCTTGAAGCGCTCGAATATGATATTCTGGTTCTTCTCGGAGATGCCAGTGCCAAAGTCCTGTATGGAGATGAAGAGCAGGTCGTCGTCAATCCAGCACTTCACGATGACCTTGCTGTTCTTGTAGCTGTACTTGACGGCGTTGTTGAGGATGTTGCTGATAATCTGCTTGAGCTTCTCGGCGTCGGTGTTGAAGTAGTAGTCCTTCTCGCCGAACCCGAGCTCGATCTCGTAGTCGAACTCGATGTCGATGCCCATTTTCCGGGTGACGATGGAGAATGAGTCGATGACGCCTTGTATGAGCTGGCGGATGTGGACCTTCTGTACGTTGGGCAGAATCTCGCCCGCCTCGATTTTCGCAGCCGTGAAGATGTTCTTGAGCTGGAAGTCGAGGTTGAAGGCCTCGTTGTGAATGAGAGCGACCATGGAGACGATCTTCTTCCAGTCCTGCTTCTCGACGGAGAGGATAGCCTTTGAGAGCCCTATGATGGATGTGAAGGGGTTGACGATCTCGTTTGTGACGTTCGATATGAAGTGGCTCTTGAGAGCCTCTGAATCCTTGAGCCTCTTGCCCATGGCCTGATGCTCAGCCTGCAGCTCGGCAAACCTTTTCTCAATGTCGGATTTTTCTTCGAGCCTTTGCCTGAGAGCCTTAAGAAGCTGCTTGTCAGAGATGTTTGTGTTGTCCATATCGAGGTATGTTAGTTTCGTTTGAAGATAGTGGGCTTAATGTTGGTGAGGGGCACGTCCATGGACGACATGGACTCGGAGTGCCCGATGCAGAGATAGCCGCCGGGTCGGATTTTCGTGCAGATTTTCCGGATGACCCTCTCCTGCGTCTCCCTGTCGAAATAGATGAGAACGTTGCGGCAGAAGACCACATCGAACTCTCCATTTATATCGTAAACGGGGTCCATGAGGTTTAAGTATTTGAGAGAAAAATTCCTTTGCAGCAGAGGCGCGACCCTTACGGTGGGGTTTGTCCTGTCTTTGCTGCGCAGGAAATATTTCCTCTTCAGGTCGAGCGGAATCATGTCTATCGACTTCTCGGGGTATACCCCCCTCGCTGCCTTCTCGAGGACGTTCTGCGAAATGTCGGTGCCGAGGATGGAGTATCGGAACGCCGGGTTGTCTTGCGCGAACTCGTTGAGCACGACGGCCATGGTGTATGGCTCCTCGCCGCTTGAGCAGGCGGCGCTCCAGAGGCTTACCTTGTTTCGCCCCTCGGAGACGAACTCGGGCAGGGCCACGTTTCTGAGGAAGTCGAAGTGTACGGGCTCGCGGAAGAAGTCCGTCTTGTTCGTCGTCACGACGCTCAGGAAGTTGTAGAGTTCATTCTTCTGCCCCTCGGGGCTGAAAAAGTACCTCTTGTAGTCGGTGTAGGACTTCATCTTGAGCTCCCTTATCCTCTTGAGTAGCCTGCCCTGGAGCATCACCCTCTTTATCT
>CAKVCS010000131.1 GCA_934725785.1 uncultured Bacteroidales bacterium
GCTGCCTGAGATGTGGGAAGGCTTTGGGACTAAATATGAGGAGAACCCCATTTTCCCTATGATGTTCGTCTCTATCGCCTGCGGCGCTATCTCGGGCTTCCATGCCACCCAGTCGCCGCTTATGGCTCGTTGCCTTAAGGACTCTCGTCACGGTCGCCCCGTCTTCTATGGCGCCATGGTGACCGAAGGTGTTGTCGCTCTCATATGGGCGGCCGCAGCGACCGCTTTCTTTGGTGAGCATGGAGCAGTCAATAGCGCCACTGGGGTGGCCTACACTGGGGCGGGTGTCGCCACCACGCTCTCGCGCGAGTGGCTTGGCTATTTTGGCAGTATCCTTGCCGTTTTAGGCATCGTGGCCGCGCCTATTACCTCTGGCGACACGGCTCTGCGTTCCGCGCGTCTTATCGTGGCGGATTCTCTTCGCGTCGAACAAAAGTCCATTCCTAAGCGTCTCGCCATCTCCATACCCCTTTTCATGCTCACTTTTGGCGTCCTGCTCTACAGTCTCGAGGATAAGAACGGCTTCAATGTCATTTGGCGTTACTTCGCTTGGTGCAATCAGGCTCTCTCTGTCTTCACGCTCTGGTCCATAACGGTCTTTTTCTCCCTGTCGCGCAAGCCGTTTGTCATAACGCTCGTCCCGGCCTTATGGATGACGGCCGTCTGCACGACTTACGTTTTTGTGGCCCCCGAGTGCCTCGGCCTCATGCCTGGCCGTTGGTGGTTCGGCCCCCTCGTCGGGTGCGTGGCGGCGGTTGTGGCGGCTCTGCTTTTCTTCTTGTGGCGTTCGAAGGCTGTCAAGGGAGGCTACGCCTCTTCTCTGAGCTAATCTGTGAACTTTCTTGCGCCCGTGTGCGTAAGTGTCTTATTCTTAGTCTTATGATAAAAACTCTTCTCCCCCTCGCAACTGTTGCTTTTGCGGCAGTGCTCACTTCTTGCGGGTCGAAGCCCGCGCTTTGCGATAATGGCGCGATTATGGTCGACCAGTGCGGCTATGCGCCAGCCGACGCTAAGATGGCTCTCCTCTTTTCTAAAGGTGAAAAGTTCTCTGTCCTTGATAGCGATGGACGGGCCGTCTTGTCGGGCGACGTCCCGGCTCCTTTTTTTTGGCCCGAGGCTGGCGACAGCGTTCGTCTTTTGGACTTCTCTTCGCTCTCGCGCGAGGGGCGTTATGTGTTGTCTGTCGACGACTCCATCGTCTCGCCATCTTTCGCTGTGACCGGCAGGCCTCATCAGTCGGCACTGATAGCCGCGGCGCGCGCATTTTACTACAACAGGGCCTCTATGGCTATTGATGATTTCCACGGAGGGCGTTGGTCTCGCGCTGCGGGTCATCCGGACACTCTCATCCTTGTTCACAAGTCTGCCGCGTCGGCTTCGCGCCCCGAGGGTACTGTCCTTTCAATGCCCGGAGGATGGTACGATGCCGGCGACTACAACAAGTACATCGTCAACAGTTCCATTAGCACATACACCCTCCTGCTCGCCTCCAGCGTCTTCTCCACTGTGGCCGACACCCTCACGCTCTCCATCCCCGAGAGCGGGAATGATGTGCCGGATCTCACCAATGAGACCTTATACAACCTCCGGTGGATGCTTTCCATGCAAGACCCTTCCGACGGTGGTGTCTACACCAAGCTCACGTCGCTCAGCTTCGAGGGGTTCATCATGCCGGCCGACTGCCACAAGCAGCGCTATGTCGTTAGCAAGAGCACTGCCGCCGCGCTCGATCTCGCTGCCACGGCGGCCTACGCTTGCCGGACGCTCCTCAGCCGGTCCGAGTCGCTCACGCCTTTGGCCGACTCGTGCCGCGATGTGGCTCTCAAGGCCTATGCATGGGCTGTTGCCAACCCGAGCGTCATATTCAAGAACCCCGATGACGTCTCTACTGGCGAGTATGGCGATGACGACCTCTCCGATGAATGGTTCTGGGCTGCGACCGAGATGTGGCTCCTGACGGCCGATGAAGCCTATGCCGCCGATGCGGTGGCGCGCGCCAAGCCTTGCTCGCTCCCATCATGGGGCAATGTGGCTGCGCTCTCATACTACTCAATGGCCGAGGCAAACCGCTCGCTGCCCGGGACAAACGCTTTGGCGGCTCTTGGTGAGGCGGCCGACTCCCTTGTGGCTTTAGGCGAATCGTCTCCCGCGCGCGTCAGCATCTCCGACTTCGATTGGGGTAGCAATTCGTTCGTCGCCAATGCGGCAATGCTCAAGGCTATGGCTTATAAATGTGCGCCTACAAGGACGGACTATGTCGCCTCGCTTCGGGAGGATTTGCATTATCTCTTTGGCAGGAATGCAACGGGATACTCCTTCGTAACAGGTGTAGGCAGCCGCTCTCCCATGAATATTCATCATCGCCCCTCCTCTGCCGACGGTATTGCCGAGCCAGTGCCAGGTTTCCTCGTAGGCGGGCCGAACACCATTGTGCCTGCCGATTGTGGAGGGGTGGAGACGCGCAGCGCTTTTCCTGCCAAGGCCTATGCCGACCAGGAGTGCAGCTACTCTACCAACGAGGTCGCCATCAATTGGAACGCGCCTCTCGTCTTTGCCCTCCTCGCCGATGTGTCATTCTAATGCGCGAGCGGCGGTTCGCCACATTAGCAGAGCATAGCTTAAAGCCCGAAACGATGCGACGTTTCGGGCTTTTTCTGTCTGTAGTGTTAAATTTCAATATCTCGCACATTTTCGACAAATATTCCCTATATTAGCTTCGGATGTGGTGCACCGCTCCTGCCGAGCTTTTTGTTTTTGTTCCCGCGTTTCTTGTCTCGGCCTTTTGCATTTCATCGCTGTGCCACCTTCCCGTTTTTATAGCCCTCGGTAGGCCGTGTGCCTATGATGTTTTTGACTTTTCTTCCAGCTTGTGTCTGTATAATGGTCTTAGGTCTTTGTTGAAGAATGAGTTAGAAAATATTAAGTAACAATGTAAATTGTCTGGTCTTATAACAAAACGATGTGCCCTATGATAAAGAAATGTTTTTGTTGTTGTGTAGCTATAGCCCTATCAGCTTGCTCTGAAGATGTCCAACCTAACTACGACATTCAATCAGAGGTGGATGTAGTTTCTTCACATTCGGTTGATCCTTCCATTACTTGGATTGACGCTAATGTTAGCGTTGACACTGTGCCTTTGTCGCACTTAGACCTTGCTGCACCCTCTTTTAATAAGAGTTCTCCCATCTATCCTGAAGGGTTGGAAGGCGCTCCATTTCGTGATGGCGGATTTGTAATGGTTGCTGGCCAATATCTGCCCACCGTAGTGATTGGCAACCAGCGGTGGACTACTGCCGATTTCAAGGGACTGTTGCAACTTGATGGTGGGAACAGGTTTGACAACAAATTGTATGGGAATGCTATGAATCCTGACACTACGCTATACTATTCATATAAATTGGCAATGCTGTTGGAAGATTCTCCCACATTGTTCAATGCTTACCCGCCAACAGGACTTAAGGAATTGAGCAAGTGGAGAATTCCCGAAGTTGACGATTTTGTGCGACTTTGTTATATGGCGGAGAGCGACTACGTCGAAATGAATCGCCAACTGGCAACCAAAACTAACGGTATGATATACCATGATTATTCTGACTACAATATACAGATTGCTGACACAATCCCGATACTAAGGCGTCCTGATGAGGCAATATATTGGTGCTCTGACTGGTACGGCCCGAATTCAGGCAAGACAAGGGGTACAAGTGGCCCATATGGAACGTGGCATCTTGTTGCTTTTAATGGAGTGGACTTCATGTATATTTTTCAGTTCCAAATGATGATGCCGCATGCCGCCATTAGACTCGTGCAGGATATTGAACCCCTGTATTACCCCGGAGATTAAAGTTTATCATTATGATCAGAGAAGTCTTAGTTGCTGTCCTCCTGCTCGCATCGCAGGTCATCCCCTCCGAGGCTCAATATGTGCTGACCATTAGTGACGTCGACTA
>CAKVCS010000132.1 GCA_934725785.1 uncultured Bacteroidales bacterium
CGACCTGACGGATTCCCTGTTCCTGAAGCGGCTCTTGGAGGAGAGCGCGCCGCTCGACGGCCTTGCGCATGTCGCGCATCAGGTACGGGTCGTGCAGCTGGCTGAGGCGCGGGTTGAGGTAGGACTCCGCCTGCTCGGGGGTGCTTATGCCCCTCTCCATCAGCAGCGCGGCCGTCACGGCCGACACGCCGACTTGGCGGGCGAAGCGCTCAACCCTGTCGGCCTCGGGCCGCTCCTCTATGTTCCACCTCTTCATTGTCTGCGCGTGGCCGCGGCCGAGCCGCCCGCCACCTGTCTTAGCAAATATACCTCAAAACCCTAATATAGACAAATCAAAAATAACGGCGGACTCGCTCCGCCACGTGTCCGCCGCCCCCCAGGTCACGCGTAAGAGTGCATCCCGCCAAGCAGGAAGTTGACGCCGAAATACGTCATCAGCACGCAGGCGAAGGCAGCCAGCAGAAAGACGTGAAGGGCCACGGGCCTGTCGAGCCCGCCTGCCACCGACGGGTGGAACGGGATGGCGTAGACCATCATGGTTATCAGCGCCCAGACCTCCTTGGGGTCCCACCCCCAGTAGCGGCCCCACGACTGGTTGGCCCATATGGCGCCAACGAATATCCCCGCGGTCAGCAGCGCCACGGCGGGGGTCAGCAGCGCACGGCTTATGCACGCCAGCGTCTCTATACGCTCGCAGCCTGCCTTTCCGCCCCTCTGCATGCCCTTGATGACGAGGGCCGTCAGGCCGTTGAGCGCGGTGAAGGCGAGCAGGGTGTACGCCATCATGACGAGGCAGACGTGGACGCTCAGCAGTGGCGACTGGAGCACTGGCGTCAGGTTCGTCACCTGCGGGTTGCTCTCGCCCATCATGGAGACCATCAGGGTAAGCCCCGCCATCAGGTAGCCGAAGGGCAGGGCGAGCGCGAAGCGTCTCGTGGCGGGCAGCGCTAACGCTATGACGCACAGGCTCATGAACTGCATGGTCTCGTATCCGTTGCTGAGCGGCAGATGCCCGCCCACGTACCACCTGAGGCAGAACATGGCCAGCAGATAGGCGCCCGCCAGCCCCAGGAAGACGGAGAGGGTGGCCGTGAACATGCTCATGGCGCGGCTCGTTATGCCGCGGCCCCACAGGTATGCCACAATGAAGAAGAATATCACTCCAACGGCGGTCATGGCCATGGCCAGGGGGCGGGTCACGCCGAGGCTGTTGTATGCCTTCTCGGCTCTGAACCTGCTCGCCGGGGGCATAGCATCCGTGCCTCTCGTGGCGATGGCCTGGAAGATCCGTACTTTGTCCGCGACGGCCCTTGCCGCCGCGGTGTCGCCTCGCCCTATGGCGGTCACGGCCTCGCCGAATATGTTCCTTATGAATGCCGACGTGGCCTCGCCCGTGCCTGCCGGCAGAGCGTCGGCGGGGCTGTACCACGTCACTCTCCCGGTGCTGTCGGCCAGGGGGAACACTTTGAGCATCTGGCCAGCGAAGAGCATCCTCACTATGTCGGCTTTCTCCTCGGCCTCCGCCAGGGCACGGGCTTTCGCGGCGTCTCCGCCGCGTCGCGCCTTGCCCGCCCTCTCCCCAAGGTCTCCGCCCGCCAGCCTGTCGAACGAGGTCAGCGTCTCCGTCAGTCCGATCTCTCGCGCCGCCGCGCCCTTTATCCTTATCATCCGCACCTTGCGCCATCGCGGCGCGTCGAGTGTCCACCCCATCATCACCTGCTCGGGCGTGAGGCCCATGTATGTGTCGCGGCCGTAGAGCTTGAGAGTGAAGTCGCGCGCGGCGGTTTGCAGCGGGCACACCCTGCCGTTGTAGTAGGCGTGCAGGTCTCCATACCTGGCCGCGGTCTCGGCCGGCAAGGCTGGCGGCGCGTCGGCCTCAGTCGGCAGGGCGGAGGCCGTGCCGCCAGCGAGCATGGCCGCCATCAGCGCGGCGGCCCTGGCTCCGACCTTGGCCCTGAGCGTCTTTATCGAGCGTCGGAAGGTCTCTCCCGGAAGGGTAAGCAGAAGAGTGAGCGAGACGAACAGCAGCGCGTAGCCCGCGTATGTTATGCCTATGCCGGCGGGGTCGTGGCTCACCGAGAGTACCGTGCCTTTGCCGTCGGCGTCATACGATGTCTGGTAGAACCTGTAGCCGCTGTGCTCGGCAATGTTGTTCATCGAGATGTCGGCGTCCTGCCGATTACCGTCTCTGTCTGCGAATGAGACGTGGCTCACGTAGTCCATGGGCGAGTCGGTGCCGGGGTAGTTCTTTATCTCGAACTTGTTCAGCGTCAGCGAGAAGGGCAGGCCTGCCACATTGCCGTCCTCCAGCAAGAACGCGTCGGCCTCAGCCCCCTCGCGTATGCGCACCATGCCCTGCTCACCCCATATGTGTGTGGTCAGGGCGCCGAGCAGTATCAGTATAAAAGACGTGTGGAGCGCGAACACAGCCGGCCGCCTTTGCCGCCTTTTCCGCGCCAGCAGAGCCACCCCCGCCACGGCGAGTGCCGCCCACAGGGCGCAGAACCACCACGACGAGTAAATGTGGGCGGCCGAGTATCCGTCTCCCGCTATCTTGTCCGCGACCGTGGCGGCTATCAGTGTGGCCACCGTGGCTGCGTAGGCTACCCTTATGGTGTAGACGATCTTGCTTTTCATCTGTCGTTCCCTATGTTGTTGGTTGTGGCAAATGTAGTCATTTATCGCGCAGGTGGGCTACACGCCTCTCCTCGACCATGCCCGCCACGCGGTCTTTCCCTGCGCCTCCCGCTTCCGTCCGCCACTCGCAATACTAAAATTTAGGTATGAACCGCCCGCCAGTGTCTTTAGAACCTCTCTAAAATAATCACAATGCAGTATAATCCGTTAGTGAGAACAATTCTAAATTTGCATTGGAAATTAATGAGAGGGTATCAAAGCCTCCCGAAGACACTTGATGACAACGATGAAACTTTACAAAGGTGGCCTGTCCGCGCTCTTAGCCATTGCGGCGGCTATGCCATCTTTTGCGCAGAGCAATGACGAGACGGGCTCGTATGCAAGGCCCGGGCAGGATGCGGCCACTGGCGCGACAAGGCGCGTGGAGACGCAAGAGCAGGCTGAGCCCGAGAAGGCGGAGGACGATGGGGAGTCCTACACGAAGTTCCGCATCGGCGGATACGGCGAGCTTGTCGCTTCTTTCCTCAACTATGGCAAGAACCGTTTCTACGGCGGCACGGAGAATAGCGACGAGCGCCGTACGATAGCGATGCCGCGTGTCGTCCTCGCTGGCGACTACAGGTTCAACGCCGACTGGAATCTCGGGATGGAGATTGAGTTCGAGGCCGGTGGCGTCGGCATTGAGCAGGAGCTTGAGAAGACTGAGAACCTTGAGTACGAGACCGAGATGGAAAAAGGCGGCGAGGTGGCCCTCGAGCAGTTCCACATCACGCGACTCATCGGCCGCTCGTTCAACGTCCGCGCGGGTCATCAGATTGTGACCGTAGGACTCACGAACTCTCACCACGAGCCAATCAACTTCTTCGGCACGTCGCGCCCCGAGGGCGAGACAATTATAATTCCCTCAACATGGCACGAGACGGGCATCTCCTTCTTCGGCGAGTTCGGACGCTGGAGGGCCACGTTCGACTACGAGGCGATGGTTGTCGCGGGTCTCAACCCCGACGGGTTCGGTCGCGACAACTGGGTCGCTGGCGGCAAGCAGGGTCTCTTCGAGGTTGACAACTTCTCGTCGCCGGCCTACGTCGGCCGCATCAATTGGAAGGGCGTCCCTGGGCTGCGAGTAGGTGCTTCTATCTACCGCGTCAACGATGTCACCAAGAATGCCGACAAGGTCTACAAGTACAGCAGCTGCGGCGAGTCCGCGCTCACCATATGGTCGTTCGACGCGCAGTACAAGAACCCTTACGTTACGGTCCGTGCGAACTACATACGCGGCAACCTTGAGAATGCCGGCAAGATT
>CAKVCS010000133.1 GCA_934725785.1 uncultured Bacteroidales bacterium
ACAACACCGCCAGCGAACTCCACCACCGCGGCGACGCCACCATCAATGCCGTCGACGAGCGTCCACTGGCTGAAATCCTCAAGCATGCGGCTCGAGAGGTCGGCCGAATAGACGCCCGCAGGGGTGGCGACAAAGATGCGCCCCCCGGAGACGCACACGCCGGCGGCTGCCACTCCGCCAACGGCAATGCGCCAAGAGGAGCGCACCTCGCTCTTGGCGAGGTCGACCTCGAGCACGCCGCCATCGAAAGCGCAATAGAGCATTTTCCCGCTCGCGGCCATCGCGTTGATGCGCTTGCGGGTGAAAGCGTCGCTAAGGCGCAGTTCGGGAATGTTGACAGTCGAGAAATCAGGGAATGTGACCAAGTCGATGTCTCCGTCCGCATACCCCACAGCGAGTCCGCCGTCATAAGCGGCTATGGCCGATATGCCCGAAGACGAGAGGTGGTTCACCTTAGTCAGCTTGCCGAGGAGGCCATCTGCGGCGTCATAATAAAAAAGGCCTTGCGAGTTTCCGCACACTGGCACACCCTCCGCCACCGCGACGAGCGAGCAGTCGGCGAAAGACGTGTAGTCCGTCCACTGCGCCGACGAGGGCGACGGGGCGAGAGCCGCTATGGCCAAGCTGGCCACAAAAAGCAATTGGGTGCGCATACGCATACACATGGGACTATTGGTGGCTGAGGAAATCGACAAGCTGGCCAACGGCCTTGCCGCGATGGCTCACCTTGTTCTTGTCATCAATCGACATCTCGGCGAAAGAGGCCCCGCCGAAACCCTTAGGCTCGAACACGGGGTCGTAGCCGAAGCCCTCGTCCCCGTGCTTGGACATGGCTATGTATCCGGGGCACACGCCCTCGAACACCGTCTCACGCCCATCGGCATCGATATACGCAATGACGGTGCGGAACGAGGCCTCGCGGTCCGTGACGCCGGCGAGCGCCCCGAGCAGCTTGGCCATGTTGCGCTCGGGGTCGCACTCCTCGCCAGCGTAGCGCGCCGTCAGTACTCCCGGCTCGCCGCCGAGCGCGGCGACCTCGAGGCCCGTGTCGTCGGCAAAGCATGCCTTGCCGGTAAGCTCGTGGAGAAAGCGGGCCTTGAGCAGGGCGTTGCCCTCGATGGTCTGCGCGGTCTCGGGGATGTCGACCATGACGCCGGCGTCATCGAGGGTGAGAATGGAGAACCTGCCGGACAGCATGCGGGCAATCTCCTTGGCCTTGTTGGCGTTGTGGGTTGCGAAAAGAAGTTCTTGCATCTTTATGATTGAAGTCGTTTCAAATGGCGCGGCGCGAAGTTGCCGCCAAAAGAGAGGCCGCGACCCGCCAAAAGAGGAGGGCGCGGCCTTATGCAGGTTGCAATTCTCGACCTGTCGGGGCTCAGATTAGAAGTTGGAATAGACCAGCTTGGCGTCGGAGCGCGGGTTGACCACGAGGACGGGGATGCCGGCGCTATTGGAAATGACGGTCTGCTCGTAGGCGCCCAGGAGGTAGTCGTGGAACGCTATGTTGCGCGTCGTGGTGATCATGATGAGATCCATGTTGTTCTCCTCGCAGTGCTTGAGCGACTGCTCGAGGAAAGAACCCTTCTCATCGACCCACTCGGTGGAGCAGTCGATGTCATGATCCTCCAGATAGTGCTTGCAGAAGTTCATGTTGGCCCTTGTCGGGTTGTCATACATCGGGCCGTTGCCCTGCTGCCCGAAGAGGACGACCTTGACCTTGCTGATATATGAGAGCACTGGCAGCCACTTGAGCTTCTCCTTGCTCTCGATCTTGTAGTCGACAGGGAAGAGCACCCTCATGGGGTCTGCGTACTGCGGGTCTTTCTGGACGATGAGGTAGGGGACGTGGCAACCGACGATGACCTTGAGGGCCCAGCTTCCCGTTATCTTCTGCATGCCCTTCATGCCATGGGTGCCCATGACCACCAGGGTGCTGTTCTGCTCTGCCACGACCTCGTTGATGGTGGTGAAAATGCTGCCCTCGCGGACGATATATCGGACCTGGCAATTCTCGTCGTGAGCGAACTGTGCAACGACTCCCTCGAGCTTCTGCGCCGCCTCGGCGGACTGGTCCTCCTTCTTGACGATGTGGAGCAGGATGACCTCGGCCTTCATGTTGCGTGCTATGTGAGCCGCATGCCTGACGGCGCAATCGGCGCGTTCGGTGAAGTCGTAGGGGACAATGACGTTCTCCATAGAATTATCCATTAAAATATTGGTTTATAGGACTATTATATTCTGTTTGCGAGCTAATGCCGCCGGAACGCTGAGTCCATCGCCCCTGGCTATTAGCCGTTCGGCATAATTTATTGCCTAAAATTAAGCCTTATATATCTAAAAAAAAAGTAAATTGCGATAAATTCACAAGATAGGAATGTCTTACAGAACCTTATCACTACCACTGATTATCCTGTCATTGCAAACCGCGTCGGCCTCCACGAGCGAGAACGTAATAAACCTGCGGACGCCGAGCGCCACGGAACAGAGGGCGGACACAGCCGTGGAGACGGCAGGCCCCTACGCCACAGTCGAGTGGCGAGCGGCCGAGGGTTTCACCCCTCCCTACCTCGTGAGCCTGACGGACGGCGGCGACACGCTGCTCACGGCCAAGACGAGCGGTACGAGCTTCACCGTGAGGGCGGTGGAAGACGCCAGCCCGCGGCTCGAGGTGACATCGCTCGCGGGAAAGAGCATGGCGATAGACATCAAGGCGGCGGGGCGAAGAGTGCCGTGGGCGCCGGTGGGCATCATAGCCATGCTGACAGCCGCGGCCGCCGCGTACTCATGGCTATTCGCTGTCAGGCAGAGGCGCAAGCTGGAGAGCGCAAAGCGCGAGGTGGAGGAGTCGAAGACGAGGCACACGCGCAAGTACGACTTCGCGACCGTGCTATTCTCTGACATTCAGGGCTTCACCAAAATAGCGGCGCACTTGAACCCTGAGCAGCTCGTGGACCAGCTGGACAGGTATTTCATATACTTCGACGAGCTAGTGGACAAATATGGGGTTGAGAAGATAAAGACCATAGGCGACGCCTACATGTGCGCGGGCGGAGTGCCCGACAAGGACAGCGCAAACCCGATCGAGGTGACGCTCGTCGGCCTTGGCATGATAGCGTACGTCAACGAGCGCCACACCGAAGAGAAGAACTTCTGGAACATAAGGGTCGGGATAAACACGGGGCCGGTGGTGTCGGGCCACCTCGGCAACATAAAAAAGGTGTTCGACATATGGGGCGACACTGTCAACACCGCTTCGCGCATGGAGAGCAGCGGCGAGCCTGGCCGCGTGAACGTGAGCGAGAGCACATACCTTAAAATCCGCGACTTCTTCGAGTGCGAATACCGCGGCAAGATGCCCGTGAAGTACAAGGGCGAGATAGACATGTACTTCGTGAACAGGCTCAAGGAGGAGTATTGCCAGGCTGGCACGACTCACATACCCAACGCGCTAATGCTGCGCAAGATGCAGATGATGCGGATCCACGACTTCGAGACGTACGCCCGCGAGACGACACTGAGCGGGAGCCACCCTAACCTCCTGGCGCGCTTCGACGCCTACCTTGCGAGAGTCAGCACGCTGTGCGCCATGGAGAAGATGCCGGACGAGGACGTGGCCATATGCAGCGTGGCGGCAATATTCAGCTTTGTGAGGGTCAACGTGCCCAAGGACGCAACAATAAGCCTGAAGGTCACGAGCGACGAGCTGATGCGCAAGATGCACCTGCCCGAGGCCATGCGCGAGAGCGTCCGTCGCGTGACAGCCCACGCCTCGAGCGGCAAAACGCCAGAGGACAGGATGGAGGAGGTGCTGGCCGACGCGGCCAACGAGGTGTACGGCCGCAAAGACATAATCCCGCAACTGCTCGCCATGCACGAGGAGCTGACAGCAAGAGGAATTGAGAGCAGGACGCGTAACGCATGGCTAAGCC
>CAKVCS010000134.1 GCA_934725785.1 uncultured Bacteroidales bacterium
AGCTTGGGCGTGACCTTTAGCCCGTTCTTGGCTATGTTGCCCTCGTGAATCTCGAACTGGAGTTTGCCCCCGTCGGGTACGAACGATATGCCGGCGCCCTGCGAGCATTGGCCCTTGGTGCCAGAGACGATGAGCACCTTGTTATTGGCCTGGGCTGAAATGAGCTGGGATATCTGCGAGGATTTGGACTCGCCGAGGTATATGATGTCAGACTTGGGCAGCCCGCTTGCCGTCGCGGACTCGACGACCTTGACAGGCCTGTCTCCCACCTTCTTGTTGGAGACGACCGTGCGAAGCTCGGACGAGAGGGCGTTATCGCCAATGACGGCTATGACGAACGGCTTGCCGGCATCCTCCTGCGGCCAAGAAGTGTTCTTGGCGAACTGGAAGAGATATAGGGCCTGGAACTTCGCCATCTGCGCAGGAGCCGCGGCGCAAAGAGCTAACGCGAATACCAAAAGTATCAGTTTTCTCATCTTGTATGGATTAGCGAAATGAATTATAGAGTTTTCGTATCAGTAGTTTTCACCCCGTGGGGGCGCAAAGTTAGCGTTGATTGCCAAAACGTCCAAACGATGCCATGCGTCAACAAGACAAAAAATCGGGAATGACGCGGCAGCCTGACGCGCATCGTTACTTTATAACGGCAAAACGGCTTGAAGGTTCCATAAGAATGTTTAATTAAGCGTGACGCCTGCCGCCCGAAAGGCAAAACAATCATAACAAGCAGGCGTATTTGTGAAAATATATCTTACATACAATCCACTTTTTAGGAGTAACACTCGAGACATAGCAAACTGTGTGCCAAACAAATAATGAACAGGCGAATCTACATAACGTTGACCACTCACGCCCCCGTTCGTTTTTTTACACATTTTTGCAAAGACGGCGCGGACGAACTCCCGGGGCGTCAGCGCACAAGAATGTCACAGAAAAAAGAGAGCAATGAGAATAATACAAAAACACGCGGCGGCGATAGCCTCCCTGGCGATGGCGCTCGCGGCGTCCGCGCAAAACACGCCGACATATCTCGACAGCTCGGCCGACATGGAGGCGAGGGTTGAGGACGCGTTGTCGCGCATGACAATTGAGGAGAAAGTGCGCGTCATCCACGCCCAGAGCAAATTCTCGTCGGCCGGCGTGCCCCGCCTCGGCATCCCCGACTTTTGGACTGACGACGGCCCGCACGGCGTACGCCCCGACGTCCTGTGGGACGAGTGGGAGCAGGCGGGCCAGACCAACGACTCGTGCGTGGCGTTCCCCGCCCTGAGCTGCCTGGCGGCCACGTGGGACCCCGACTTGGCCCGCCTGTATGGCGAGAGCCTGGGCGAGGAGGCCCTGTACCGCGGCAAAGACATGATACTCGGCCCGGGCGTGAACATATGCCGCACGCCCCTGGGCGGCCGCAACTTCGAGTACATGGGCGAGGACCCGTGGCTGACGGGCAGGATGGCCGTGCCATACATAAAGGGCCTCCAGAGCAAAGGCGTCGCGGCCTGCGTGAAACACTTCTGCCTGAACAATGACGAGGAGAACAGATTCACGGTGAACGTGAGCGTGAGCGACCGCGCCCTGCGCGAGATCTACCTGCCCGCCTTCGAGGCGGCCGTCAAGGAGGGCGGCGCGTGGGGGATAATGGGCGCGTATAACCTTTACCAGGGTCAGCACCTGTGCCACAACAAGCGGACCCTCATGGACATACTCAAGGGTGAGTGGGGCTTCGACGGCGTGGTGGTGAGCGACTGGGGCGGGACGCACTCGACCGAGGAGGCCGTGCGCAACGGGCTGGACATGGAGTTCGGGTCGTGGACCAACGGGCTTAGCGAGGGCACGTCGAACGCGTATGACAACTACTACATGGCCAACCCCTACCTGGGCGGCCTGCGCAACGGCACATACGGCACGGGCGAGCTCGATGACAAGGTCCGGCGGGTGCTTCGACTCTTCTTCCGCACCTCGATGCGCACGGACCGCGGCCACGGCAGCCTCTGCTCCGAGTCCCACTATGCCGCGGCTCGGCGCATAGCCACGGAGGGCGTCGTGCTGCTTCAAAACGCCAAGGACGCGCTCCCCCTCGACCCGGCCAAGACGCGCCGGGTGCTGGTGGTGGGCGAGAACGCCATAAAGATGATGACCGTAGGCGGCGGCAGCTCATCGCTCAAGGCTCAGAGCGAAGTGTCACCGCTCGACGGGCTGAGAGCCTCACTCGGCGCGGAGCGAGTGGACTACGCCCGCGGATATGTGGGCGACACGACAGGCAACTACAACGGGGTCTCGACGGGCCAGGACCTGTCCGACAGCCGCGCGCCTCAAGAGCTTATTGACGAGGCCGTGAGAAAGGCAGAGGGGGCTGACGCCGTCGTCATATTCGGCGGGCTCAACAAGAGCGACCACCAGGACTGCGAGGGGCATGACAGGCTGACCTACTCTCTGCCATACGGGCAGGACGAGCTTGTGCGCGCTCTGGCGAGAGCTCACAAGAGGGTCGTCTTCGTGTGCATATCGGGCAACCCCGTGGCCATGCCGTGGGCAAAAGACGTCGAGGCGATAGTCCAAGGCTGGTATCTCGGCTCGGAGGCCGGCCACGCTTTGGCCGACGTGCTGACGGGGCGGGTAAACCCGAGCGGCAAGCTGCCCTTCACGTGGCCGGCGAGGCTCGAGGACGTAGGCGCCCACGCCCTGCGGTCATACCCCGGCACCAAGCGTGAGGGCAGCGACATTGTGGACGAGGAGTATACGGACGACATATACGTGGGCTACCGCTGGGCGGACAAGATGGGCATCAAGCCACTCTTCCCGTTCGGCCACGGGCTGAGCTACACCACATTCCGCAAGAGCGGAGCGCGCCGGACCGACGACGGCTCGGCGGGACGCGCATCGTTCGCCGTCACCGTCACGAACACGGGCAGCCGGGCGGGCGCCGAGGTCATAAAACTATTCATCCGCAAGGCGGACGACGGACAGGAGCACCCGGCAAGGGAGCTGAAAGACTTCAAGAAAGTGACGCTCGAGCCGGGCGAGAGCACGACCGTCGAGATGTCATACGAGGGCGACATTTGCGGATGGTCGATAGAGTAAAACAGACTATACATACGAACCGAATCATAACAAAAAACAGTTCATTATGAGAATGCGGAGATTATTAGTGACGGCACTCCTCGCCACGGCCATCGGCACGGCCTCGGCGCAAGATGTCGCCATCCACGGCCAAGTGGTCGACGAGAGCGGCGCGCCGCTGCCTGGCGTCAACGTCGTGGTGGACGGCACGACCATAGGCACGGTGACCGACGTCGACGGCAAATACGCGATATCCGCCCCCCGGGGCGCAAACCTTGTGTACTCCTTCATTGGCTTTGACGACAGCCGAGTGGAGGTCGAGGAGGGGCGCGCGGAGTATGACGTGACCATGAGCGAATGGGCGAGCGACCTGAGCGAGGTGGTCGTCGTAGGCTACGGCGTCCAGAAAAAAAGCGTCGTGACGGCCTCAATAGCCAAGGTGGGAGCTGACGACCTGAGCGGCACGACCCCCGTGCGCGTGGACAACGCCCTCAAGGGCATGGCCTCTGGCGTGACGGTGACATCGGCGAGCGGCCAGCCCGGCGCGGCGGCGCAAATAAGGATACGAGGAATCGGCACCATCAACAACTCCGACCCCCTGTACATCGTCGACGGGATGCCCATAGAGGGCGGCATAGACTACCTCAACCCGTCGGACATAGAGAGCATCGAGGTTCTCAAAGACGCGGCCTCGGGGGCCATATATGGCACGCGGGCCGCCAACGGAGTCATCATGGTGTCAACAAAGGGCGGCAAGAAAGGGAAGGTTACCGTCAATTACAACTTCACGGGCGGCATATCAAACCCATGGAAGCACCGCGACGTGCTGAAC
>CAKVCS010000135.1 GCA_934725785.1 uncultured Bacteroidales bacterium
GTCCCCGTCGGTATTACGGCAAAGCGCTTGCACCGTCTGGCCACTGAGCATGCTCATCTTCCCGAAGCTCTTCGCCCTGAGGTCGTAGCCATATATGCCATCGGACGCGGCGAGCAGGAGGTGCTCGGCATCGAGAGGGCATATGTCCATAATTTTGCTTTGCTTGAAGCTGACCTCGGTTATGTTCTCATACTTAGTGTCGAGAATCCCTATCAGGTTGGGCGACAGAAGCATTGCGACCTTGCCGCCCACACCGGGCATGGGCTTCATCTTGACCCGCTTGCGCGAGCCCCCCTTAGTCGGCCTGTCAATATAGTGCGTGGTCTCCTGCCGACTTCTTACGCTGCGCTTTGCCACGAAATCAGGGTACACGCAATATGCATAGTCTCCAGTGCCACACAGACCGAGGGCGCAGCCGAAACCGCCTCGCTCGTTGTTTCCGAACGGGTTTTGGAGGAAGGACCTCGCCCGCTTGTCGTAGGTGTTGAGGCCGCAATCGCCGAGAGCCACGGCGAGCCTGTTCTGCTCAAACTCGGCAAGGTCGAGAACCCGCTTGCCTCCGATGGAACTCGTGTCGCGGTCATCGGGCGTGAAAGAGCGCACGATGTAGCCGTCGTACGCGTTGAGTCCCTCGTCTGAGCCGAACCACATCAGCCCGGAGGCATCGCGGAAGACGACATTGACGCAGTTGCTGCTGAGGCCGTCGTCCATTCCCAGCCTCGAGTAGTTTGAGACGAATATCGCCCCAGACTCCCCGACGGGAGACGCTTTCCCCTCGCCAACCGTCGCGGCGGAGACCGACAAAAGACCGCACAAGACCGACCGCCGCAGCAGCGATTGCCACGTACGGGACGCCGGAGCAGGCGACGCGCCACAGCGCCAGGGGCGCGTTCCGTCTTCTTTGGTTTTCAAGGCCGAGTGCGACAAGTCAATGTTTTATAGGTAGCAGAAGCGGACTCTTCATCCGCCCTATCGCTAAAAAGTCAGTGATTGGGGTGGACGCACGCCTCGGCCGCCAGGCGGCGCGCCTCGGCATCGCTCTCGTAGAGCTGCTCCATGGATGGGTTGCTAATGAACGCGCAGCGGCTTATGGCGGCCTCAACGACGTCCGTCATCTGCGTGAAGCCTATCCTTCCTTGCAGGAAAGCCGCCACGGCGACCTCGTTGGCGCCGTTCATGACGCACGGGGCGTTGCCACCGCGCCCGAGACTGTCGAGAGCCACTCGCAGATTCCTGAACACGTCAAGGTCCGGTTTCTCAAACGTGAGGCTGCCCCATCGGCCGAAGTCAAGAGGCTCGACAGGCGAAGGCAACCGCCGGGGATACGTGAGGGCGTATTGGATGGGCAGCCTCATGTCTGGCACTCCGAGCTGCGCCTTGACAGCGCCGTCGGCGAACTCGACCATCGAGTGCACGATGCTTTGCGGATGGACGAGGATGTCAATCTTCTCTTTCGGCATGTCGAACAGCCACCGGGCCTCTATGGCCTCGAGGCCTTTGTTCATCATGGATGCCGAATCTATTGTCACCTTGGCGCCCATGGACCAGTTGGGGTGGCGCAGCGCCATCGCGGGCGTGACGGTGGCGAGGAACTCCCTGCCCTTTCCACGGAACGGGCCTCCGCTGGCCGTGAGGATAATCTTGCGGGGGGGGCAGTTGCGCTCGCCGTTGAGGCATTGGAAGATGGCCGAGTGCTCCGAGTCAACGGGCAGCACACTCACGTCATTAGCTTTAGCGGCCGCCATTACAAGCTCGCCGGCTACCACGAGAGTCTCCTTGTTGGCCAGGGCGATCTCCTTGCCCGCCCTTATTGCCGCCATTGTAGGCGCGAAGCCGCTGAAACCGACCATTGCGGCGACCACCACGTCTACGCACTCGCGGGTTACGACCTCCTCTATGCGGCTCGCCCCCGCGACGACCTCGACTCCCGAGCCGTCGAGCAACGCCTTGAGCCTGTCGCAGCCAGCCTCGTCGGCTATGACGACGCAGTCCGGCCTGAGAGCCCAAGCCTGCTCAGCCAGCAGGTCGACACTGCGGTTGGCCACGAGAACCGACGCGCGCATAATGTCGGCGTGCATCTTGATGACGTCAACAGTTTGCCGCCCGATGGAGCCCGTGCTGCCGAGGATGGCGATGCGCCTTCGCGGCCGCTCAGATATTAGAGTCATGGAGGTTTATGAGTTTCTTTTTTTTCGGGGGGGGGAAATTAGGCACATCCGCCTACCGCCCCTCGCCGGCCCGCCCCGGGTCGAAGTTGATGTAGTTTTCAGGATTGAGAGGCGCGCCCATGTACCACAGCTCGAAATGGAGGTGGGGGCCGGACGTCAGCTCGCCCGAGTTGCCCGTCAGCGCCACGGCCTCGCCGGCCTTCACGCGCGACCCGGCGAACTTGAGAATCCGGGCATTATGCTTATAGACCGAGACGAGCTGATTGTCATGCTGGATCATGACAACGTAGCCCGTCTGGACCGTCCACTCGGAGAAGATGACAGTGCCGGCGAGGGTGCTCATGACGGGTATGCCCTCTTGCGCCGAAATGTCGACCCCGAGATGCCCCTCGCGGACGCCGAACCCATCGGTCACGACCCCCTTGATGGGGGTGAAGAAGAAGGTGGCCTCGAGGCTCTTATCCACAGAATCGTCCTCCTCAGAGTCGTCGACGTCGAACTTCTCGGCGGCTTCGACCTCGGATATGAAAGAGTTCTCCACGGGGCTCTTCTGCTTGTTGAGGTTCGCGAGGCTCTGCTGTGTGAGGTTGGCCGCCGTGACGGCGACCGTGTCTCCTGCAGCCCCCTTGGACAGAATCTTGTCATCGCCACCGAGGACCGCCCTGAGGTTGCGCAGCAGGTTGTCCCTCATAGCCACCTCGTTGGCGAGGGAGTCCGCCCTCTGCATGTTATGCATAATCATGAGCCTCTCCTCGCCCGTGGGGTAGCCGGGGATGTATTCCCGCAGGCCAGTAAAAGCGATTAGCAAGGTGGCCCCGGCTATGAGCAGGATGGCGAACGCCCCTATGCCTATGACGAGCGCCACGGGCGTGAACCGCATCGTGAAAAGGGGCTCGAGGGACTTGTCTATGAAGACAGTCATCCGCAACAGGCGGCTAAGCTTCCGTTCTTTCCTGACCTTGTCTGACATAATGCCCAAAAATAGTCATTCTTTAGCAAATGGCAACTCTGAGCAAGACGTTAAAAAACAAAGCAGCTGGCGACAGAACAGTCGCGGCCTGTTATGAATATAATAAAAGCTGACACAGCTGGTCGTAAAAACGATTTAATTTGGTTATTTTTGCTTATCTTGCTGGAGCAAGAAAAAACCCCTTTATGCTCAAAGCCATATTAATTTTCGCATCCCTGACACTGGCCGCCGCGACGCGCGGCCTCGGCCAGACGGACGACGCCCCCGCAGCCGCCAACCAGACCGTAAACGGCGTGAAGGAGGGCAGATGGGTCGTAAAAGGCGCCAACGGCAAGACCGAGGAGGGGGAATACAAGAACGGCAATAAAAGCGGCGTGTGGACAACAAGAGGCGCGGACGGCACGCTGCGGTCGGAGGTGACATTCACGAACGGCATAGCCAAGGGCCCCGCCAAAATATACTATCCCGACGGGACCCTGATGGAGTCGGGGCAGTGGAACGTCAACCACTGGGAGGGTGCTTACACCCGGTATCACGAGAACGGGGCCAAGGCCTGCGACTTCACGTACAACGCTAAGGGACACAGGCAGGGGCGGCAGGTGTATTACCACGAGAACGGCAAAGTGATGTATGACGGGGAGTGGACGGACGGCAAGATTACCGGCTCCCTGTCCGTATACGACGAGGCAGGAGTGAAGACGTCGGAGCGAAACTACGACCCGTC
>CAKVCS010000136.1 GCA_934725785.1 uncultured Bacteroidales bacterium
CTCCACACCAAGAGCTTCCTGTCCGCCGCATCGTTCCAGGAGACCACCAAGGTGCTCAACGAGAGCGCCATCCAGGGTAAGGTCGACTACCTCGAGGGCCTGAAGGAGAATGTCATCTGCGGCCGACTCATCCCTGCCGGCACTGGTACGCGCGGGCTCGGTGACGACCTCGTCGGCTCTAAGGATGAGCTCGAGATTCTCGACAAAGAGGAGGTGGGGGCTTAACTCCTGTCATCTCTTTGGGATATAACTTATGCGCCCTGAGGCTGTAAAGCCCCAGGGCGCTTTCTTTTTGTCTGAGCGCTGTCGCCGCCTTGGCTATGTTGCCTCATGTTTGTTTTTTGGCTTATCTTCGCGAGACGTAGACAACAGAAGATATTTTTTCAGATGAATGCGTTTAGGTTAGTGTCCGTTTGCGTTGCGTTTTTCTGCGCAATATCGTACGTCGCGCCAGCGCAGTCGTTGTGGATGACGCTGCGGCCGTATGCCACCAAGACGATTGAGGTTGCTGACTCTGTATTGCCGTCGCAGGATACAATTTTTCTGCGGCTTCAAGTCCCCGACTCCACGCGGCGCGCCCCGCTGTTGGCGCTTGACTCCATTGTTCGGCCTCTGAACACGTCAAGCTTCATTATGTGCTACCGCCCGCTCAGGCTCAATATCAACTTCAAGTCGCAATATACGCCCGAGGCGAGGCGAGACTCTTTCCTCCTACATAAGGAACACCCGCTGAACGGCGCGGTCAATTTTGGCCCGACATACGGACTGACACCTTTAGACAAGGCGAGGCTCGACTATATGATGGCCAACCTTGGGGCGGTGAGGCACACGTGGGACGAGTTGCCCGACCCTAACAAAGACATCCGTGAGGGACGCCGACTGCACAATCAGGCTAGCGACCATAAGGAGCTGGCCAAACTGTTCCGCCCCGATGACGACCTCGTGATGGACAAGCTCGCCGAGAAGCCTAAGGAGAAGGAGAACCCATGGAAGCTGTCGGGAGAGGAGAATATGCAATTCTCGCAGCTTTACGTGAACAACTGGATTAAAGGCGGTGAGAACTCCGCTTCCTTGCTGCATGACTTCAGGTGGAAAGCACTATACTCACAAGGACGGTCGCAGTGGGAGACGTCGGTCGTGAGCAAGCTCGGACTTACGTACACCTCCACGTTAAAAGGCCGCGTGTCCGACGACTTGTTCGACCTCAGCTCGAAATATGGCTTCAATGCGGTCAACAAGTGGTATTACTCTTTCCTCGGAACGTTTAAGACGCAGCTGTTCCGAAACTACTCGAGCAGCGATATTGATAAGGAGAACCCGAAGTCGAAGCTCTTGTCGCCCGCCTACATCCAGCTCATCTTCGGTATGGACTATAAGCAGGACAACCTCTCCATACTGCTCTCCCCCTACACTGGCATCATCACTCTCGTGGCTGATACAGCTCTCATCGACCAGACCGCCTATGGAATAGAAGAGGACAGCAGGGCTAACTTCGTGAACGGTTTCTCCATAACCGCCAATTGGAAGAAGACTATCATCTACGGTATCTACTACACCACGAAGCTTGAGCTCTTCTACGAGTATTTCAAGAAGGACGGCAACAAGCGTTTCGACTGGGAGAATATCATTGACGTCCAGATAAACAGGTTCCTGTCCACGCGCTTTCTTGTCGAGCTAAGGTACTTCGACAACGAGAGCGACCGTTTCCAGGTCAAGGAGAATTTTTCAATAGCGTTTAAGTACTCGTTCTGACGGGGAACTCATAGGCCTTAGTCGCGATACGTGTACACCATGTCCAGATGCGGCAGCCCCTCGTGCATGTAAGGCGCCGAGGTGGCCACGAAGCCTAATTTCTCGTAGAAGCCTTTTGCCTGCTGCTGAGCCTGTATCAGTATGCGTCTCGCTCCAAGCTCCGTCCGGGCAACGTCCAGCGCTTTGCCTACGAGCTCCAGGCCGAGCCCCCTGCCGCGCTCGGCCGTTATGATGCGGCCTATCGAGTCCTCGGCCAGGTGCTTGCCCGCGGGCGTCACCCGGGCCATGGCCACAATTCTCCCACCCTCCGTCTTCCAGAGGTGTATTGCGGCCTGGTCGTCTCCGTCCAGGTCCTGGTATACTGCCTTTTGCTCAACGATGAACACTTCGCTGCGCGTGCGGAGCAGTGCGTATAGCTCGTCCGTCGTCAGCTCGTCGAATCGCTTTATGTGCCACATGTCGTTTCCTCTTTTTCCTTGTTTTTTAGCGTTGCGGCCGTTCACGCGCTTTGCGTAAAGTTGCGCTTCAGTTTGCCTGTCTCGGTTCGGGGAATTCTCTCTGTTGTCCTTATAATTTTAGGTCTCCAGAATTTTGGCAGTGTCTGCTCGCATATTTGTTTAATCCGCTCTGTGTCAATGCCCGGGTCTTCATTCTCAATCACGAGTGTCACGGCTTGCCCAAGCCTCGCGTCGGGAGTCCATGTTATTACGAACGGGTAGGGTATGTGGGGTTCGAGCAGCCTCTCCACCTCTTCGGCCTGAATCTTGATTCCGCCCGTGCAAATGGTGTTATCCGCCCTGCCTCTTATCTTGAATCGCGAATGTCCGCTTCTCGTGTCAATTTCCGCTATGTCGTTGGTTACGAGCCTTTGTGGGCATATGGCGGGCGCGTCTATGGTGAGGCGGCCGCGGTCGTCTGTGCCGACGCTCACCCCGCTCATCGGAGTGTACCACTCGCTCGCCCCGATGCCGTTGAGCCTCCGCATCGCTATGTGAGAGAGGGTCTCCGTCATCCCATATGTGCTCCATACTGAGTTTGGGAAGTCCTTAAGCCCGGCGGCAAGCTCCGCGCTTATGGATCCTCCGCCTATTATCAGCTGCCGGACGCCTCTCATCAGCTCTCTCTCTCTGCCGTCTTTCAATGTCTCGTACGCCTGCATAGGCGTCACGGCCGCAAAGTCGGGGGATTCCCGCAACGTCTTGAACGGGCGTGACGATGGCGTCACGGATATTAACCGGAGCCCCCGCTCTATGGCGCGGACCACGACCATTTTGCCTGCAATGTAGTCCAGTGGCATGCAGAGCAGGGCTGAGTCACCATTGCGCAGGCTCAGGAAGTCGCATGTCATTTTCGCGCTGGCCCTCATCCTGCTTTTTTCTACCGACAGTTGTTTGGGCGCGCCTGTTGATCCGCTCGTGTTCACGGTCACGGTTGGCGAGGTCGACTCCCATTCGGCTATGAATGTCTCCAAGTCCATATGGCGAGCGTCATTCAGCGTGTCCGGCATAGAGGTATTGGCCTTGGATGTGTATCGGCATAGGTATGTTCTCCGTGAAGAGGAGGCCAGTCCCCAAACCCTGTGGCATGGCAGCCTCCGTCCCATATACCTCAGCGGCGAAGTGGGCTATGGCGTTGAGTCCCACGTTGCTCTCGAGCGCGCTTGTCACCCAGCTGCCAATGCCACGCTCCCTCGCCTTGTCTATCCACTCTTTAGCCCCGCTCAGGCCTCCGTGCAGGGTGGGTTTCACCACGACGTAGCGCGGGCGTATCTTGTCCAGCAGCTCGTCTTTACGTTCGGGCGTGTTGACGCCTATCAGCTCCTCGTCAAGGGCTATGTCGATGGGCGACTCGGCGCATAGCCGCGCCATGTCCTCCCATTGGCCCTGCCTGATGGGCTGCTCTATTGAGTGCACGTCATACCTGGCCAGGGTCTCCAGCCTGCTTGCCGCCTCCGCTGGCGAGAATGCCCCGTTGGCGTCAAGCCTTATCTCTATTTGGCTCTTGCTGAAGCTCCTGCGCAGCGCGGCCAACATCTGGACCTCCTGGTTGAAGTCTATACCGCCAATCTTCAGTTTCACGCATTTGAAGCCAGCGCTTACCTTCTCT
>CAKVCS010000137.1 GCA_934725785.1 uncultured Bacteroidales bacterium
GATGTATGCCGACATCTTGAAAAGCAAGGCCCCGAAATGCGACTCGACAAGCCTGAGATATGAGCGGAGGATGGCCGAGCTGTATGACACGGCGTCCGTGAGAGGCATAATGCGCGGGCAATATGGCAGATTCGACCCCAAAACGCAAATGATGGTGGACGAGGGTCCCGTATTCCTGTTCGACAACGTGCAGCTGACATGGAGCACGCCCAAGAAGAGCTATGTGTGTGACACCACGGTCAACCTTATGATGATGCATTACAACCCGATATACCGCAAAGTAAAGCTACAGGCGGAATACTTCGTGAGAAAAGGTGGCGGTTCGCGCATAAGGATGATAATGACGCTGGACAAAGACACATGGTACTACATAGACTTCCGCAGCGGGCTGGGGCGCGGGTATGACAGGCTGAGCGTCCGCTCCTCAAACCCGGACGTCGTGCAGACCATAGGCCAGATAGATATACGCGACAGGCGCAACAGGGCGAGGAGCACAGAAAACCTCATTGCCACCGAAGACTACATGAACAAGTTCATTGCGGGATTCGGCCTTGACAACATACCAGACGACGCCTACGCGCAAGCCGACACGGAAGACATACTGGACGGCAAAGTAGAGAACGAGGAGGCAGCTGACGAGGAAGAAGGCAGCGGAGATGAAGAGACGACAGAAAACGAGGAGGGCGATAGCGAAAATGAGGATGAAGGCACGGACAATGAAGAGCAGCCTGACGAGACAGAAGAAAACGGAGCCGCGACCGATGGGGAAGCCGTGCAAGTAGAAGAATATCTGAACGGTACGGATGATGAATAAATAAGCCTTGGAGAAAGCGAGCAAGCCCCGCCCCACCACGAAAACGGATGGAGGCGGGGCTTAACCGTAATTGCAGGCTATGCGGGAAAATGCGGACAGGCAGCCTATCCGGCAAACTGAAACACATAAAGCACAACAACATAGAAGAGACATGGCGGTTGGAATAACCGAGGGAAATGATTATATTTGCTGTGTGAGAAGCGAGATTCGACATAGGGTGACGACGATACTGCTTACCGTCCTTCTTTGCCTGGCGTGCGGCGGATGCCGTGGCGAGGCGGGGGAGGATTGCCGCGGCGCATCGGAGGCAGAATATGCGGGGCTCTCGAAAGAAACGGACAACGGTCTGATAGAAGACGCGAGGGCGGTCGACCTCGCCACTTTCATTTTGTCGGCGAAAAATGGCGAGCCAGCCATTGGAGTAGTCAGGCTGGAGGCGAACCCTGCCCCAGCGCCCCTGCCGAGGCGCGTACAGACATGCGAGCGACGCACGTTGGCGCACATAATGGCCAAACACTTAGGGTCAACCGTGATTGAAGGCAGATTTGGGATGCTGGAGTTCAAACACATCATTCACTCAAACCATTCACTGCTTTTGCGCATTTGCTCTCTGCTGATTTGAGAATACGAGAGGCCAGATGGTGTCTGGCTTAAGCGGAGGCACCACGGGCTCGCCCTGTCGGCCCCGCAAGATCACCATGACGGGGAATTGAAGTCGACAGACTTGAATAAGATTGACAAACCGACCCGGTAGTGGCGGAACAAAGCTACAAGTAGATTTTATTTTATCGCAACGGGAGGTGAAAACCACCCGGAAATCTTTTTGCCGAGAGCAGAGTGACCCCCCAAGCACTTCATCTTACGGCAAAGGTCATGTAATGGCCACATAAGAACGGCATAGGCTGTCCGCAGGAAAGCGGGCAACCATGGCCGGGCCATACACACAAAACAGACTCAACAAAAATGTCAGTAAACATAAAAGACCTCACGGAAGAGATGAGAGGCCGCTTTGAAGAGCGTACGAATAAAACAGCGCGGGTAGCGAGCCTTGCATGCCTTGCGGCAGGCATAACGTTGTTGGCCGCCGCCCTATCGCAAAGCGCGCATGGCGGATTGACTTTCGTCATGGGCGGAATATGCGGACTTGCGCTGGCCATTTATGGCGGCGTGAAAGCATCGTTCGGCTGCACAATATTGACAGACAAACAGACCGGCGCAGTGCTGGAAACTCGCGACATGTACTTCCCCGCCGGCGCCAAGAGCGAAATCTTGAGCGCAATGGAGAACGAGAGATGGGACTGCATAAAGAAGCTGGCGAAAGAGGGCTGCCAACAGCCACTGATGCTGAGAGCTTGGTACACCAAGGATGGCGGATTCGCATCGGCGATGCTGATGGAGTTCGTGCCATACCAGTATGTGCCCATTGGGAGCGCCAAAGAATTGCCCGCCGAAAGCAGACGCTCGTTCATCGAGGCGGTTAGGAAATAAACCGGGCTTTAAAAGGAAGGAGGGCCTGAGGCCGAGGGGCAAGTCGCCCCGACAGCTGAACAGATAGAAAATTCTAAAAAACAAATCAGAATCTCTCAATATGGCGGAGCGCACACCCTAAAACAACAGGTCTGCGCTCCGCTTTTCCAATTCCCTAATATTCACGTATATTTGAAGTCAACAGAGGTGTATTAGACTCTACATTCACAGGATTGACGACCGCCACAACGAGTCTGCTCCGCCGAATTCGCCAAAACTGTCACACAAAAAAATTTGTTGCGTGCGATCCGCATGACTTTGCAATAGGAGCTCAGCCCTTTTTTGCTCTGATAAGAATGGAGGGAGACAAGGCGCGGCGCATAACCCGGGTCGCCAAGCAAGATAAGGGAGCGGCGGCGACAGCGTGAGTCCTTAACCAGCGGCTACGGGCATGTGGACATCAGAAAAAACGTAAGCAACGACCAAAGCGGCAGTCAAAGAAGCTCAACACGGCCAACTGGAGCAATGGCGACACTTGACGCCCGTGAGAAGACGTGTTTCACATCCGACATGATAAGCACGCCATGCTTGCGAGACGCTCAATTGAGACCCTTGCATGACTAATATTCAGACGTCTACGTCGGCGCAGACATCCTGAACGGCGACGTGTGAAGGCAGTTAGGCTAACCAATTGCCCTTGAATTGAAAAAAACATATATTTGCACAGAAGAAAGCGCCGCGGTCAACTTAGGCGTGGGACGAAGTGTAGACAGGCATCCACACGAGCCAAGGCGACGACGCGGCAAGCCGACAAAAACAAAGAACCGATAATAGACATGGCACAGACACCAGAGTTCAAGTACGCCCCGATGTTCCAGATCGGGAAGGACGACACGGAATACCGCCTGCTCTCGAAAGAGGGCGTCAGCACAGGCACATTTGAGGGGAAGACAATCCTCAAGGTTTCAAAGGAGGCTTTGACGCTACTCGCTCAACAGGCGTTCCATGATGTGGAGTTCATGCTCCGCCGCGAGCACAACCTGCAAGTCGCCGCCATACTGAAAGACCCGGAGGCGAGCGAGAATGACAAATACGTGGCCCTCCAGTTCCTGCGCAACGCCGAGACGGCAGCGAAGGGCATCCTGCCATTCTGCCAGGACACCGGCACAGCCATAATACACGGAGAAAAAGGTCAGCGCGTATGGACTGACTTCGAGGACGAGGAGGCGCTGAGCCTCGGCGTGTATAACACTTACACCCAGGACAACCTGCGCTACAGCCAGAACGCCCCGCTCAACATGTATGACGAGGTGAACACCCGGTGCAACCTGCCGGCCCAGATAGACATTGAGGCCGTGGAGGGCGACGAGTATCGCTTCGTGATGGTGGCCAAGGGCGGCGGATCGGCCAACAAGACGTATTTCTACCCGATGACGAAGGCCACCATTCAAAACGAGGGGACTCTGCTGCCATTCCTCGTGGAGAAGATGAAGAGCCTCGGCACAGCGGCATGCCCCCCC
>CAKVCS010000138.1 GCA_934725785.1 uncultured Bacteroidales bacterium
AGCTGAACATGCTTGCCCTTGACTTCGATGGCGGCGTTAGCGAGGCCAATATAGCCAACCGACTTCTCCTCTTCCTCTCGAACATGGAGAAAAAGTAGACTTGGAATGCTGACCGAAGAGGAGCGCCGCCTGGTGGACGAGAACCGCGGCAAAGACCCTGCGAGGCTCGCATTGTCTTTGCGGGCCTCGCGGACTATACGCCCCGCAATTGTGGCACAACAGGTGGATGCTTATAATCGGCTCGCAGTCAAGGCGCCGACATGGGCCACGCACGACGGGCTCGAGTTCCCATTCCCTGTAGCCATACAGCAATGCTCCTCTGAGCCCATAGCCAGATTTCGACAGAGGCTGGCGACAGGCGACAGCCTGATAGACCTCACCGGCGGACTCGGTGTAGACTGCTACTTCATGGGTGAAAAGAGGCGTAGCGTAACATACGTTGACGCAAGCGCGGACGCCGTGGCCGCCGCCAGGCACAACTTCGCCGTGCTGGGCGTGGGCAACACGCGCTTCGAGAACTTCAAGGCTGAGGACTTTGTGGCGGCGTGCATTGCAAAGGGCGTGAAAGTCGACACCATATTCATAGACCCGTCAAGAAGGAACGCAACGGGGGGACGCGTCTTCCAGCTGTCGGACTGCTCCCCGGACATCACGGTTATGGCCCCGGACATGACGAAAGTGGCGAAAAACGTATTGGTGAAGTTGTCCCCACTGCTTGACGTGACAATGACGCTGAAGCAGCTGGCTAACGTGACAGACGTATATGCCATAGGGCATGCCAACGAGTGTAAAGACTTGATGCTGCGCCTATCGGCTGACCCTGACGTGACGGACACAAGACTCCACGCCGTGACTGTGGGAGACGACGGCACACCCGAACACCACGTTACGTTCACGAGATCGGACGAGAAGGCGGCGACAGCGAAACTATCGTCAAGGCTGCCGAGAGATGGTGATTTCATTTTCATACCATCGCCCTCACTCATGAAAGCCGCCCCGTTCGCCCTGCTCACGAAGATGTACCCCGTAAGAATGATCGCCCCTGGCACTCACGTGTACACATCGGAGGCGGACGTGACCGACTTCCCTGGGCGGCGGTTCGTGGTGATAAGCGTATACGACCTGTCGAAACGGAGCTTGGCCGAACTGCGAAAAACCACCCAGTCGGCCTCCGTTGCCGTGAGGAACTTTGGAATGACGGCCGAAGCTCTCAGGCGCAAACTGAAACTTGGCGAATCTTCGCAAGATTTCATATTCGGACTGACAGGAGGCGATGACAAGCCACACCTGCTGTTGTGCCAAAAGCCAACTTGAGGCCGAACATTTTCTGACACCAAGCGACATCCAAAGAGAAGACTATGCGAAAAATACTCCGAGACATAACCATTGCGGCACTATCGGTAGCGGCCACCAGTTGCGCTGTAGATGACGAAGTAAAACCCGTCGCACCGGCCGATGACACAACTTCGGTTGTAAACGTGACGCACATAACCCCCTACAGCGCGCACATAGAGGGAATGTTTGGCTCGAAGGATGACACATCTGCGGTTGCCGGCATACACTATTCACTGCAGAACACGCGCTTCATATCCTCAACTGGCGACGAGGCCAGGGCATCACTAATAAGCCGAGGCGTTTACTCATTAGACTTGGACGGCCTTTACGCCGACACCACATATTATTTCACGACGTTCGTAGAGAAAGAGGGAACGCGATACAACTCAGACACGTACAAATTCCACACCCATAGGCTCACAGCAAAGACTGCGGAAGTTTCCGACATATATGCCTATGGCGCTCAACTCGGGCTGACGCTGAGCGAGTATATTGACCCGGACAGGTTCAGAGGGTCATATGGAGTGTATTACTCGACTCGGCCGCGCGTCATACGCGAGTCGTCCACACTAGCAAAAGAGCCTTACGCCATCAAGGACTTGCTACCCGGCCACGATTACTACTGCGCAGCCTTCGTTTGCCAGAAAACAGCCGGCCTGAGAGACGTGTACTGGTGGGGCGAGACAATAAAGTTCACTACGCCTGAGCTTAGCGTCGCGACATACGAACCAACATCCGTCACGACGTTCTCGGCAAAACTGCAGGGCAGCTCAAACGCACCGTTCTCCGACACTAAAGAGATCGGCTTCCTGCTCTTTGAGCGAAACCGTGATGTGACTCTCGACAGTGCGGACGCCAAGTCGGATCAACAGATACTAAAGTTGCCGGCCACGAGCAAATCGCCCTCGGGACACGGCGACTTCTCCACTGACTACCGAAACCTAAAAGCCAACAAAAGATACTTCTGCCGCGCATACGCCCTCGTGGACACCCGAGACGGCAAAATGACGACAACGAAGCCGCATTACGGCGAGGTAAAGGAACTCCGCACAGCCACAATAACCTTGGCCGAAGGCGGAAGCGCGGACTTTGGCCTGTCCGTAATATGGGCGACCGCGAACTACGGAGCAAAGGCGTCGTCGGACATTGGCACCATGCTAACAACGGAAGAGGCATCTGGCACGGATTTCAACGACGGATGGCGACTGCCTACGCTGAAAGAGGCCAAGGAGCTGGTGGACAGCTGCCACTGGGAATGGCGCACCTACAACGGCGCCAACGGGGCAATAATAACCGATGCCACAGGGCTTTCCATCTTCATGCCCGCAAACCAAAAAGTGGGGAGCTCATACACATACGGGGTTTACATGGTTGGCGAGGCCATTGACGAGAAAAACCGCACACCGTCATTCCGCTTCGTGCAAGACGGTGGCAACGACAACGAATGCGAGAAAACAACGGACAACGTCATAAGCTCTGAAGCCATCATCGGGGTTCGCCTTGTCAAGGACAAATAGCCCACCGCAAAACGAGAGTGCTGAACTAACGCGCGAACAAAACACGCTAACGCATAATCAGGGGCAGCCGCCTGGAAAAAAAAAGGGACTCTATGAAATTGCTGCACACATCGGACTGGCACATAGGCCAGCAACTTTTCGGATATGACCGCACAGTCGAGCACCGACATTTCCTGCGCCAGCTTGCGGACATCGTAGAGGCTGAGAAACCAGACGTCATGGTGGTGTCCGGGGACGTGTTTCACGTAAGCACGCCTTCGGCCGAAGCCCTAAGATTGTTTGTGGAGGGGATGCTGGACATTTGCTCACGCAACCGCGGCATGAGGACGTTCGTAACGGCAGGAAATCACGACAGCGCCATGCGGCTGGAGGCGGACAAAGCCCTCTGGAAAGACAAAAACGTGACAATAGTAGGCGCGTTCCCACGCGACCAGCACGGAGACGTGGCACCTGAGAGATTCGTGACCGTGGTGGAAGGAACAGCTATCGTGGCGTCTGTTCCTTACGTCAGTCCGCGCTTTGCCAGCTACGCTGATATGTTCGGCAGGATAGACAAACAAGTAGCCGACATCAACGAAGCGGGTTTGCCTGTAATCTATATGGCGCACACTACAGTAGGTTCCGCGACAAACTTTGCCAGCGCAACAGAATGGGATGCCATAGGAGGCCTGGACTCGATACCGCTTGACGACTTCGGGGCAGGATATGACTACCTTGCCCTTGGTCACATACATGCGCCCCAGATTGTAAAAGGCTCTAATGGCAAGGCGAGATACTGCGGAACACCCGTGGCGGTGTCATTTGACGAGACGCATCCGCACGGGGTGGACATCGTGACAATAGAGCATGGCGCGAGTCCCGTCGTCAGGACAATAAAGACAAATCAGCTTCGCAAAATGCTCACCCTGCCGCAAGCCCCCACCCCACT
>CAKVCS010000139.1 GCA_934725785.1 uncultured Bacteroidales bacterium
GTACGGCACTTGATGTAGCCCTTGACGACCTCGTCGTTCTCGAGGGCTGCGTTGATGCTGTCCCATGCGCGGATGGCGCGCGCTTTCTTGTGAGAGAGCTCAAGCTGACCATTCTTGTCCTCCTGATTCTCTACGTAAACCTCTACCTTGTCGCCGACCTTGAGGTCGGGATTGTAGCGGAACTCGTTACGGCTTACGATGCCGTCAGACTTGAAGCCGACGTTTACGACGACCTCGCGCTTGTTGAGGGAGATGACGACGCCGTCAACAACGTCCTTCTCCTTCAGAGAGGAGAGGGTCTTGTCGTACTCTGCCTCCTGACGCGCTTTCTCTTCAGCGTTCTTGGCTACGCCATTGTTCTCAATGGCATCCCAATCGAAATTCTCGATGCCCTGCTGAACTTCACTCATCTTGATTAAAAATTGAATAACTAATTAGTTGTTAGACTTTATGGATTGAAAAAATCTGTCGCGAAGCTATGAAATCATTTCTCAAAAGACAAGCTTTGCGCGGCTATTTCCTTTGATTTTCGCATATTTAGCATTTCCCGCGATATGCGCACGCCCCCGCACGCTTCTTCTCGCGTGCGGGGGCGTGGTCGCGCACTCTGCGCGCGGCAACCGAAGTGGCCGAATTCTATCGGCGTTGACGGCTTTGCTGTTCCAGCTCTTTCATCTTTTTCTCGTAGAACTGCTGGAAGCGGCTCTTCTTTGTCGGCTTGCGCTGGTTCTTCTCAATCTGGGCCAATATGGCCCTCTCGTCAATGAAGAACGCCTTTATCACCGTGGTCTGGAGCACTGTGAACAGTGTCGACACGAAATAGTAGTAGCAAAGGCCGGCGGGGTAGTCGTTGAAGAAGAAGAGCAGCATGACCGGCATGAGGTACATCATCCACTTCATGCCAGGCATTGACGACGTGTTCTGAGACTGCATGGTGAATCGCGTGTAGACCACCTGGGTGGCGCACATGAGAAGGCAGAACAGGCTCACGTGGTCCCCGTAGAACGGAATCGTGAATGGGAGGTCGAGGATTGAGTCATATGTCGACAAATCCGACGCCCACGCGAAAGACTCGCCGCGGAGCTCGATGGCGGCTGGGAAGAAACGGAAAGCCGCAAATAGAACCGGCATCTGGAGCAGCATCGGGAGGCAGCCGCCCATAGGGTTTATGCCTGCCCTCTTGTACAGGTTCATCGTCGCCTGCTGACGCTCCATCGCCTTCTCTGGCGGGTATTTCTTGTTAATCTCGTCCATCTGTGGCTTCAGCACCCTCATCTTGGCCTGAGACTTGAATGAGGAGAACGTGAAGGGGAACAGTATAATCTTGATTATCAAAGTCAAGATTAGTATTATCACGCCGTAGTTGGAGAAGAACCCTTCGAGCCATTTGAACAACGGGATGATGAAATACTCGTTGAGCCACCTGAAGATGCCCCAACTGAGAGGCAGCAGCTTCGTGAGCTCCATGTCCTCGTAGCTGCTCAGCGTGTAGAAATAGTTGGGGACGAAGAGGAAGCGGAACTCCGCCGCGTCATCAATGCGGAAGTCGAGCTTCACCCCAAGTGTGGATGACGTCCGCTTTATGAAGCCGTCGCCCTCCGCGTTGCCTGCCTGCGACTTGATTGTCGCGCCGGCGAAGCATTGCTTGGCGTGGAACACCGAGCTGAAGAACTGGTTCTTGTATGCGACCCAGTCTATGCTCATGTTCTCCTCGGCCTCGTCGTTGCCAGCCGCGCTCAAGTCCTCGACGTCTCCCTCCGCGTAGCGGTAGCAGACGTTGCTCCACATGCACTCCGCCTTGCGCCCCTTCTCCTGCTCGGGCATGTCGGCGGACCACACGAGGTCAACGTTGGCCCTCGGGGTCGAAATCTTGTCCGCGAGGCCGGAAGTGCGGATGGTTAGGCCAACCTCGTAGAGGCCTGGGGTGAGTGTGTAGACGTAGGAGACCGCACCGTCGCCTATGTTTAGGGTGTACGTGAGAGTCTGTGTGGAGTCCTCGGCAACGTTCACGCCAGAGCAAGAGAAGTAAAGCTCGTCGGTGTTGTAGACCCTGTTATTGTGTATGAACGGAAACCCGAACGCGCTTGTCTGCTCGTCGCCATAGAGGCGGAGCGGGGCGGCTGAGTAGTTCGTGTAGCCCTTCATCTCCACGTTGGTTATCTTGCCACCCTGGCTGGAGAAGTACACCTTTATCAGCCCGTTCTCCATTGTAGCCTCTTGGCGCTCGCCCTCCACGGCGCCGGACACGAGGCCGTAGCGCTGTGTCCGCATTGCCACCCTCGCGGAGTCGGACAGATTGACGGTGTCAGACTGTTGCTCGCCCATGCTCCGTACCTTTGCGAGGCTGTCTTGTTTCATCGCCTCGACTTGAGCGAGTGAGTCGTAGTATCTCTGCCACCGAGCCCTCTCCTCCTCCGATGGCTTGTTCAGCCACCAGAAGATCACGAGTATGCCGAAGCACAGTATAAGGCCTATGTTTGTTTTTTTGTCCATCGTCAGATTTATGTGGGTTCTTTACTCTGCGATAGCAGCTTTAACGAAGGCGAGGAACAGAGGGTGCGGAGAGAGCACCGTGCTGCTGTACTCCGGATGGAACTGGCAGCAAACGAACCACTTGAGTGTCGGGATCTCCATTATCTCCACAAGGCCGGTGTCCGGGTTCGTGCCAGTGGCCACCATCCCGGCCGTCTCGAAGTCCTTGAGGAATTGTGAGTTGAACTCGTACCGGTGGCGATGGCGCTCGCGTACGAGCGATTTGCCATACACCTCGTAGGCTTTGCTCCCTTGCTTGAGCTGGCAGTCGTAGGCGCCGAGGCGCATGGTGCCGCCGAGGTTGCGCACGCTCTTCTGGTCCTCCATGATGTCGATGACAGGGTATGGGGTGGTGTGGTCCATCTCAGAGCTGTTGGCGCGCTCCCAGTGCAGCACGTCGCGTGCGAATTCGACCACCGCCATCTGCATGCCGAGGCATATGCCGAGGAATGGCACGTTGTTCTCGCGCGCATAGCGGGTGGCTATTATTTTGCCGTCTATGCCGCGGCTTCCGAAGCCAGGGGCTACTATGATGCCCTGCAGGCCGGCGAGCTTGGACGCCACGTTATCGTCCGTCAGGCTCTCCGAGTGGATAAGCTCGAGCTTGGCCTTGCGGTTGTTGTATGTGGCGGCGTGGTTTATTGCCTCAATGATGGATTTGTAGGCGTCGGGCAGCTCCACGTATTTTCCGACGAGGCCGATGCGCACCGTCTCTGTCGCGTTGTCGAGAAGGGTGAGGAAGTTCTTCCAGCTCGTCATGTCAGACTCGTGGTGACCAGGCAGCTGGAGCTTGCGCATGGCAATCTCGTCAAGGTGCTGCTCCTGCATCAGGATGGGCACCTTGTATATGGAGTCGACGTCGACGCTCTGGATGACCGCGTCGGGGTCTACGTTGCAGAACAGCGCGACCTTCTTCCGTATGTTCTCGTTTATGTCGTGCTCGGAGCGGAGGACGAGAATGTCCGGCTGGATGCCCTCTTCGAGGAGAGCCTTGACGGAGTGTTGCGTGGGCTTCGTCTTCAACTCCTTGCTTGCGCTGAGGTAGGGCACGAGGGTGAGGTGGATGAACATGGCTTTGTAGCCCAGCTCCCACTTCAGCTGGCGCACGGCCTCTATGTAAGGGAGGCTCTCGATGTCTCCCACGGTGCCGCCGATCTCGGTTATCACGACGTCATACTTGTGGTGCGTGCCCATGAGCATGATGTCCCTCTTTATCTCGTCTGTTATGTGCGGGATGATCTGGAC
>CAKVCS010000140.1 GCA_934725785.1 uncultured Bacteroidales bacterium
CTCCCTGCCTATGGCCGGGTACTGGTTATCCACTATGGTGCCGTCGAAGTCCACGGCTATTTTGCGCCTCTCGTCCGCCGCGCTCATTCACCTATCTGCTTTTCGATGAACGCTTGGCTGGGGTAGTAGAGCAGTATGAGCAGTGATATTATCACTACGAGGTATATGTCGTTGCTGTCCTGGGTAAAGGCGTATGCCGCGCTGGAGAGGGCGGAGAGCAGGCTCATGGCCCTTATGCGTATGTTGTACGCCTTGGCGTATGTGGCGTAGCGCTCGTCGCCATGCAAGTCGGCTATCTTAGTGCGCGCCCTGCGCAGTATGACGTACGAGGCTATGAATGCTATGAGAGTGAACAGCAGCAGCACGATCATTATGCGGACGGACATCAGCATGTCGGCAAACGGCTCTGTAAAATGACCTATGCACAGCGCTACCGCGAAGATGGCTATGGTGGGGATGAATGAGCGCATGTAGTCTTTGCGCAGTCTGGTGAGTAACTCTTCCATGTTTTATGATTTTGCTTGTGTTGTATGGTGGTTATTTTCCGTGGTTTGGCGCATTGGCGGTGTCCGTTTTTTAGCGCTTGCTCCCTATGCGCCGCTAAAGGTAGTCATAATGCCGCTTGCGGCAACGCCGCCAGGGGCTTTTTTCAACCAATTGTCTGCTCGAAAGGCACCCTGTTCATCATTGCCCGGCCAAGGGTCACCTCGTCGGCGTACTCCAGCTCGTCGCCGACGGCGACGCCTCTCGCTATTGTCGTGGTTTTCACTCCATAGGGGGCAATCCGTTTGTATATGTAGAAGTTTGTGGTGTCGCCCTCCATGGTCGCGCTGAGCGCCAGTATCACCTCGTCGGCCTCTTTGGCGGCCACCCGCGCCTCCAGCTGGTCTATGTTGAGGTCGTCGGGGCCTATGCCGTCCATGGGCGAGATGACGCCGCCCAGCACGTGATACACTCCGTTGAACTGGCGCGTCGCCTCCAGGGCCATCACGTCGCGCACGGTCTCAACCACGCATATCAGCCTGTGGTTGCGCTGCGGGTTTGAGCATATGTCGCAAGTGTCGGTGTCCGACAGGTTGTGGCATATGCGGCAGTAGCGTATGTCGTTGCGCACGGAGCGGATCGACTCTACGAACATATCCACCTCCTCACGCTCCTCGTGTAGCAGGTGCAGCACCAGCCGCAGCGCCGTCTTGCGCCCTATGCCTGGCAGTTTGGCGAACTGGCCGACCGCGTCGTCAAGCAGCTTTGACGAGTATCTGTTGTCCGTGCTCATGCCTCCGGCCCTTCTGTTTCGGCCTCACGGCCATTGCCTATGATGTCTATGGCCACAATCTCCGAGTGTGAGCCAAGGCGCATGCGCGGGCCCCAAGTGCCGAAGCCCGATGTCACTATGGCGCTCGTGTTGCCGAAGCACCCGTACCCGTAGTCTATATCGTAGATGAGGTCCGTCAGTATGCTCATCGGCCATATCTGCCCGGCGTGTGTGTGGCCGCTAAGGCACAGGTCCGCGCCCGCGGACACCGCCTCGCTGATGGCGCCGGGCTGGTGGTCGACGACTATTGTGAACACGCTGTCCGCCGCGCCGAACTCGTCGAGCGGCTTGCGCGGGGTGGGGTATGTCCTGTTGTGAGCCAAGTCGTCGCGGCCTATTATGCGCATGCCGGCCAACTCGACCGACTCGTCCCGCAGGAGTGTCAGCCCTTCGGTCCCGCGCAGCAGGTGCTCGGCCGCATTGTCGTCATCCATATATTCGTGGTTGCCCATCACGGCCACCACCCTGTGGGGCGGGCGGATGTCCGCCAGCTTCGCGTATGCGCGCTCTTTCTTCACCGGCAGCAGGTCGCCGTCTATTATGTCGCCAGCCAATATCACGACGTCGCCCGCCAGGCTGTTAATGTCTTCCACCAGTCTCGCCACGTCATCGTTTGTGACGGCGTAGCCCGTGTGTATGTCCGAAGCGAGGATTACGCGCCTGCTCTCGCCTCTTGGCAGTTTCGCCGTGTAGACGCTATATCTGGTTAATCTCGTGGAGACCGCCTCCGTGTGGCCAATCACGCAAAGGGCGGCTGTCACGACTGCCCCGACGCGTACGGTCAGCGGTGTCCTGTAAGGGTCGTGGCCCGTGTTCGCGCGTATCACGAGGCGCACGGCGTTCATGGCGCCTATGGTGGCGAAAAGCAGCATGGCCACGGGCAGCCACCAGGTCGATATAACGTAAATGAGCCTCTGCAGCCATACGCACCCGGTGTCTATGACCCTCGACAGGAAGAAGCTCGCGTCAAGCAGCAGCACGACCGCCCATACCGCTATCCTCGACCCCTTGGGGCGCGTTTTCATCGCGCGGCATACACGCGACGCCACGTAGAGGCTGCACAGGAGGAAGACGACCAGCAGGCCAATGAATATCACCGCCATGGCCTTATGGTAGCTTTATGTTCGACAAGCTTGCCTGGTCGCGGAAGTCTAATATCCGTGCTTGTGGGAATATCTTGGCGGTGAACTTTCTTATCTCGTGCAGGGCGTCGTCCGCCATCACATCCTCGTCTTGAGGCAGCCTGTTGAACACCACTATGTGCAGATCCACTCCGTGCGTCTTGCACGCCTCTATGCTCAGCAGCGCGTGGTTTATCCCGCCCAGTTTCGATGTCGTCACGAGTATGAGCGGCAGCCTCCGCGAGGCGACGTAGTCTATCGTCAGAAGGTCGTCCGTCAGCGGCACCATGAGCCCGCCGGCCCCCTCTATCAGCACTATGCCGTGCCTCTGCGCCAACGCCTCCGTGTCCGAGTCTATGCGCGCGGGGTCTATCGCCGCGCCCTCCATCCTTGCCGCTAATGCTGGCGATGCCGGCTTGCGGAATAAGTACGTGCAGGTCAGCCCCTCGCGGTCTTCGGGCAGGATGCCGCCCTGCATCACGCGCCTATGCTCTTCTATGTCTTCCGCCATGCCTGCGCAGCCCGTCTGCACCGGCTTCTGGGTTATCACGTCCTCCCCATCAGCTTTCAGCCGGGCCGCTATGCGCGCCGTCACGTATGTTTTGCCCGCGTCCGTGTCCACGCCGCTGACGAAGTATGTCCTCATTTCTCCTGTTTATTTTTTCTTGTCTTCGGTGCCCTCCATGTTGCCAATTAGCGCGTCGATGGCGTCGCGTGCGGCTTTCAGCGCGTTCTTCAGGCTGTCGGCCGCTGATTCTGTCGCGCTCCTGGCACCCTCCGCCATCTCTTGGGCCGCCTGCTTGGCTCTGACGCTTGCTTCGTCAGCCTCCTTTTGGGCGGCTTGCTTGCCCGCCGATATCACCGCCTTGCTCGCCGTGGCTACGGAGTCGGCCACGACCCCAATCATCGACATCAGCGCTTGGGCTGTCCCTGCGTCCACTTTCATTATTTGGCGCAAAGCCTCGACACCCACTCTGGTCGTGCTGTCTATGGCGGCAGAGACGCTGCCCTTGGCCTGCCCGCCGTTCTGCACTATGGTGTTGGCCGCGGCTTGAACCAGTTGGGCCAGGTCGCCCATCGACAGGTTTATCACCGTCGTGGTCACCGTCGTGTCGCCGCTTGTCGTCGTCGTGGTGGTCGTCGTCGTGGCGGCCACCGGGCTCTGGGCGTAGGCGTCGCGGCCCCCGATGGTTGAAAATGTCGCGATGCTTATTGCTATGACCGCGTAAATCCTGTTCTTAATGCTCATAAATCCCTACTCTTTGGCGTGCAGCCTGTTGAAAATTACTGCCAAGTGGGCGTATAGTGACGTGTTTTGCACAACGACACCCTCCGGAA
>CAKVCS010000141.1 GCA_934725785.1 uncultured Bacteroidales bacterium
TGCAAGTGTTAATCAACATCATGCGTCCAAAGAGAATTATTGAGATCATGCGCGAGGCCGCCACAGGCACGCAGGTCACGGTCATGGGCTGGGTGCGCACCCGCCGAGATAGCAAACAGGTCAGCTTCGTCGCCATGAACGACGGCTCGACGATAGCCAATCTCCAGATCGTCGTCAACCCTGCCAATACCGACGAGGAGACCCTCAAGCGCATCACCACGGGCGCATGCCTGAGCGTCAAGGGCCAGCTCGTAGCGAGCCAGGGCAAAGGGCAGAGCGTCGAGGTCCAGGCCGAGAGCATATCGGTCCTCGGGGACGCCGACGCCTCATACCCGTTGCAGAAGAAGGGCCACACGTGGGAGTTCCTGCGCGACACCGCGCACCTCCGTCCGCGCACCAACACCTTCGGCGCTGTCTTCCGCATCCGCAACCAGATGGCTTTCGCCATCCACAAGTTCTTCCACGACAAGGGGTTCGTCTACTTCCACACCCCGCTCATAACAGGCTCCGACTGCGAGGGCGCCGGCGAGATGTTCCAGGTCACGACGCTCGACCTCGAGAACCTGCCCAAAAACCAGGAGGGCAAGGTCGACTACTCGCAGGATTTCTTCGGCCGCCGCACCAGCCTTACCGTCTCGGGTCAGCTCGAGGGCGAGCTCGCGGCGACGGCCCTCGGGGCTATATACACCTTCGGCCCCACGTTCCGAGCCGAGAACTCCAACACGCCGCGCCACCTCGCCGAGTTCTGGATGATTGAGCCCGAGATGGCTTTCTATGACATCAAGGACAACATGGACCTCGCCGAGGAGTTCATCAAGTTCTGCGTACAGTGGGCACTCGACAACTGCAAGGACGACCTCGAGTTCCTCAACAATATGATCGACAAGGAGCTCATTGAGCGCCTCAAGTTCGTCACGACGCACGACTTTGTCAGGCTTCCCTACACCGAGGGCATAAAGATTCTCGAGGAGGCCGTGGCCGCGGGCCACAAGTTCGAGTTCCCGGTCTTCTGGGGGGCCGATCTCGCCTCCGAGCACGAGCGATACCTCGTCGAGGAGCATTTCAAGAAGCCGGTTATCCTGACGGACTATCCCAAGGAGATCAAGGCCTTCTATATGAAGCAGAACGAGGACGGGAAGACCGTCCGCGCCATGGACGTGCTCTTCCCGCGCATAGGCGAGATCATAGGAGGCTCAGAGCGCGAGTCCGACTACGGCAAGCTCATGAGCCGCATCGAGGAGCTGCGCATCCCGATGAAGGACATGTGGTGGTACCTCGACACGCGCAAGTACGGAACGTGCCCGCACTCCGGCTTCGGTCTGGGCTTCGAGAGGCTCATCCTCTTCGTGACCGGAATGGCGAACATACGCGACGTCATCCCGTTCCCGCGCACGCCGGGCAGGGCCGAGTTCTAAAAGGAGCGGCCCCCGAATTACTGAAACCAATAAGCGACACGTCAGATGAAAATATTCTTTAACGACAGGCACATTAAGCTCGACGCCATGAGCTTCGCCACGGTAGGCTACGACTCCGTGGAGTTCTATACGGACGCGGAGCAGCTTAAGAGCCTCGTGGACAAGTTTGTGGCCGACGAGACCATTCCCGACACGTGCATCCTCGCCGATGACGTCACCGAGCTCAAGAAGACTTTCGTGTCACTCTTCCCAATCATTCACGCCGCGGGGGGCGTCATTCATGATGGCGACGACGAATATCTCGTGATAGACCGCAAGGGCTACGCCGACCTCCCAAAGGGCAAGGCAGAGCTGGGCGAGGGGGCGGTGGAGACCGCCATGCGCGAGGTGATGGAGGAGACCGGATTGAAGGGCGTCAACGTCATAGACCGAATCGGCGAGACGTACCACACGTATTACATTGACGACAAGATGGTTCTCAAGGAGACCGTGTGGTTCTCAATGTCTGTGCCTGGCAGGCCAAGGCTGACCCCCGAGACGGCCGAGGGCATAACCAACGCAAGATGGGTGAACCGCAAGTTTATGGGCGAGGAGGCGCAAAAGACATACAAGTCCCTCCGCGACCTGTTCATATCGGTTAGCCTGTAGCCCCTCATATCGGGGGCGTATGACGATAACAAGAAACAGAGTCCGGGCGCCGCGCCATATCCTGGTGTGGCGCCCTCTTATTTTGGGGTGTCGTGTGGCCGCCCGAGGCGGCCTCCCCGCCTCAAGGCTTAATTATAAGGTGAACCATGTCAAACAAGACTGCGGTCGTAATCCTTAACTGGAATGGCGAGCCGTTAATGAGGCGCTACCTGCCATCCGTCGTGGCTAACAGCTCCGCGCCGGGTGGGGTCGACGTCGTCGTGGCCGATAACGCGTCGACCGATGGCAGCCTGTCCATGCTCAGAGCCGAGTTCCCCGCGGTGAAAGTAATCCGGTTGGACCGGAATTACGGATTCGCCGAAGGTTACAACCGCGCCATCGGTCAGCTCGCCAACGAGTATGTCGTCCTGCTCAATTCGGACGTGGCCACCGCCCAGGGTTGGCTTGAGCCTATGGTCAAGCTGATGGACGAGGACGCCAGCGTCGGCGTGTGCGGGCCCAAGCTGCTCGATGACAAGGATCATGGCAGGTTTGAGTATGCCGGCGCGGCTGGCGGGTTCGTCGACTGGCTCGGATACCCGTTCTGCCGAGGCCGGGTCATGGACAGTGTGGAGGAAGACTGCGGGCAGTACGATACGGATTTGGACGTCCTGTGGGTCAGCGGCGCGGCCCTCATGATACGCCGCGACCTCTACGTGGGCGCGGGGGGGCTTGATGCCGACTTCTTCGCGCATATGGAGGAAATCGACTTGTGCTGGCGGTTGCGCAATATGGGTCGCCGCGTGGTGGCCTGTTGCGGCCGCGGATCCAAAGTCTTTCACCTTGGTGGCGCCACGCTCAGCTCGGCCAACCCGCGCAAGGCCTATCTCAACTTTAGGAATAACCTGACGATGCTCGTTAAGAATTACAACGGGCGGTCTTGGTGGGCGGTGGTCTTTATGCGGCTCGTGCTCGATGGCGTGGCCGGCGTAAAGTATCTCGCCGAGGGGCGGGCGGCTTTCTGCCTCGCCATTGTCAAGGCGCATTGGGGCTTCTTCGGCGCCCTGCGGCAGACTCTTGCCAAGAGGAGGCTCTTGAGCCAAGGCCGCGGCGGGGGGCTGGTCCCGGAGGTCAGGCCATACAGTATGCTGTGGCGTTTCTTCGCGTTGGGGTGCAAGACGTTCTCTCGCCTTGAAGAGTGACGTGCCGCCTACAGTCTTGCGAATTTAGGGAGTACCAGGCGGCGAAAGCCGTCGGCGCACACCGCGTTGGTGGCAACCATCTCGCGCCCGAATATGTAGTCCGTACCATTGCGGAAGTCGGAGAGGCGGCCGCCAGCCTCCGTCACAAGCAGGCACCCCGCCGCCACGTCATACGGCTTCAGGTCATATTCAAAAAAAGCCTCGTAGCGGCCGCACGCCACGTAGGCCATGTCGGTGGCGGCCGAGCCGAGCCGACGCACGCCCGCCGTCTCTTTCATGACGTCGCTCAACGCCGCCATATACTGGGGCATAAGGCTGAAGTCTGAGTATGGGAAGCCGGTGGCCACGAGGGCGGACTCTATTTTAGTCTCCGACACTTTTATGGGCTCGCCGTTCAGCGTGGCGCCGCCGCCAAGCGTGGCCGCGAAAAGTTCGTCGCGGCTCATCTCATACACCACGCCTACCGTCACCACTCCGTCTTCCATTAGGGCTATGCTGATTGCGAAGGGGGGCTGGGCGTGTATGAAGT
>CAKVCS010000142.1 GCA_934725785.1 uncultured Bacteroidales bacterium
GTCGAAGAACGCTGCCACCGCGTTCTGGTCATAGGGGTTCCACTCGGCAAGCTGGCGAGCGTCGGCCGGGGCGAAGTTGTCCTCGTCGGCGAGGAGGTCGGCGAGCCGCTGCCGCAGCCCCTGGTCATCGTGGCGCAGGCGGCTCTTGACCGCGGCCGTCCTTGCGATGAAGTGCGAGTGGCGGACCTTGGTCAGCTGCCGCTTTATGGCCTCGATTTCGGGGTTCTCGAAGAGCGTCCGCTCCTGCTGCCGCTTCTTGGCCACGAGGGTGTTGGCTGCCACGAACTTGGTCTCGAGGTTAGGCAGCGTCGGGATGCCGAAGTTGGGCTTGGCGTCGTCGCGCCGGCAGTCGCAAATGAGCGAGATGAAGAAGCGCAGCTTCGTGATCTGGACGGCGATGCCCTGGATGTCGACGCCATATATGCAGTTCTCAATGACCTGGAGCTTGAGTGCGTAAAGATCCCGCCCCGGCGTTATCCGGCTCAGGATGTCGACCATCCTGTTGAGCAGCCCCATTGGGAACGCCCCCGACCCGCACGCAGGGTCGATAACCTTGATTTTCAAGAGTTTGTCGGCCACTTCTTGGTAGTCGCCCGCCCTGGCCTCGTCGTAGGTGAAGCCTGTCTGGAAGAGCGAGCGGACGAAGTCGGAGTCGCCGAGGTAGGCTATGAGGCTCTCGTCGACCATGTAGCCGACAATCTCGCGCGGGGTGTAGAACGACCCGCTCTGGTTGCGCGCAGTCTCCTTGGTCTCGGGGTTGTAGACGCCGAGGAGGTTCTCGAAGACCTTGCCGAGCAGCTCGGGGTCGAGCGCGACCTGCTGCTCCTCGGGCGAGTTCTCCTCGATGGTGAAGTTGTAGCGGCTCAGGATGGATATGAGGCCCCGCTGCGGCTCGAAGAAGAGCACGTTGGGGATGATGGCGCGGTTGCGGAAGCGCCCGTTGGCGAACCTCTTGTCGTTTCGGCTGAAGCCGTCGTAGTTGTACGCCCTCTCGACGCCGTCGATGCTCCTGGTCTTGTCGAGGCACTCGAAGAGGCCGCCGTTGAGGAAGGGGACGTCGGCGAACATGCTGACGACCTCGTCCTCGGAGATGGAGAAGAGCTCGGCATAGCGGTAGAGGGTCTTGATGTCCCTCTTGGCGCTGGTGGCGAACTTGCGCGTCTCGCCCTGCTCGTCGACGATGGCGCGGTTGAGGGTGGCGAAGAAGAGGTTCTGGAGGATGGCGTTGTAATAGTTGCCTACGGCGGCATCCTGCGGGTCGAAGTCTCGCAAGATGGTGGCGAGGAAGTCGGGATTGAAAATGTTGTCTGGCACGAGCTTCTCCTGCTTGATGAACCAGACGAACATAATGCGGGTGATGAGGCGGATTATCTTGGTCTCGAGGTCCTCGCGGTCGTCGACCTCGGTTGTGGTGTCGTTGGGGAAGAAGACGCCCGAGGCGGGGTCGACCGCCCACGTGTACCAGTCGTAGAGGTCGCGGTAGAACTGCCTTGTGAGGACCTCGACGGAGAATGCCGCAGTGACATCGGCAAGGGTCCGCGGGCCAGCCTTGAGAGCCACGAGGCGCTCGCATGCGGTCCGGCAGGCCATGCCCTCGCCGAGCAGGAATGTGAAGCGCCTGGTGTCGGTAGATTGCCTCTCGTATACGCCGTCGGCATTGAAGCCCCACGTCTCGCTGACATACGAGAAACGGTAGACTGGAGACGAGGCGCGATGGCAGAGCAGCAAAGCCCCGTCGCAGCCCATTCCGCGCCAGTCGGCAGTCATGATGTCGCGGATGCCGCACCTGTTGCGGTCGATGTTGACGCCGTCCGCCAGCTCGACCTCGTAGACGGCGAGCGTCTCACCGCCCGAGAGAGTCAGCTTGCCCAGGGTGAGCGCGCTCTTGGCCAGCGCGCCGCTGGCGTTGGCCTCCCTCGGCGTCTGCCAGAACAGGGCAGCGTCGGCAAATATATCATGAAGCAGGCGCAGCCACCCCTCGCGGCTGTATCTCGACTCTAAGACACTCTTGTATTCCATATTGTGTTGTTGTTCAGCTAAACGACTCGGATAAAATTATGTTGGCGCTGGTCTCGACGATGTCGGGCTGCTCGTCCCGCCCAGTGGCGATGTCGCCATATTGACGCGCCAGCTCGAGAATCTGGCCAAGGGCCTCGTCTCGCGTCAGCCGCTTGCGCGACAACTGCTTGTGTATCTCCTGCAGCCTCCTTGGCACTTCGGCAATGGAGCCACGGTCGACGAGCGTCTTGAGCCGGGAGATGAGCTCGCGGCCGGACTCGTCGTCGACGTAGAGGAGGAACTTCCTCAGGAGGCTCTGAACGGTGTTGAGCTGCCATCCGCCCTGCGGGCTTTGCGCGTCGGGCGCCGTATCCTCACCCGTCAGCTCGGCCTCCCTGGCTTTCGCAAAGGCACTGAGAGCCTTGGCCACATGGCTGTGGTGTGCCGCTATGCGCTCCACTGGCTGCTCATCTTTTTCCGCCTTGGCGTATTTGAGGGCTTCGACGCCCGAGAGAGCCCTCGGGTCTGCGGCGTCGGAGACGAGGTAGAAGAGCTTCCGGAAGTTGGTCTTGAGGAAGACGAGGCTGTCGCCGGAGAGCGTCACGCCGTCGACCGTCCGCGCCGCCCGCCCCGTCCGGCTGCGGAGCGAGAGCCTGAAGATGCGGTCATACTCCCCGCGGTTGGTCTGGTAGAGCGTCCGGAGCTCCTCGTAGAAGGGCAGCTCCTGGTCGCGCTCCTGCTGCTGCCTTTTGACTCCCTCGTCGAAGAGTTTAGTGGCGTTGCGCTCCAAGACCTCATCGTGTGAGTATATCTGGTTGTCCTCGCCAAAGATGGAGATGAACGTCTGGATCTTGCTCATGACGATCTCGTTGAGCTTGATCTCCCTGTTGCCCTCGCGCGAGGGGTAGAAGACGTAGTTGTATATGTGCCCGGAGGCGGAGCCTATTCGGTTGACTCGGCCTATGCGCTGCATGAGCCGGGTGCTGTTCCATGGTGTGTCGTAGTTGACGATGACGTTGGCGCGGTGGAGGTTGACGCCCTCGGCGAGGACGTCGGTGGTGATGATGATGTTGTAATTGTTGAGCTTCGTCGGGCTGTTGGCGTCGAAGTTCTCGCGGATATCCTTGAAAAGCCCGCCCCTGTTCTCGGATGATATGACGAGGACGTCGTCGCGCCCGATTCGTCTCGCCAAGTATTTGACGGTGTCGACCGCCTCGGAGAAGACGACCAGCTTCTGCTCCTTGTTGCGGTCGGTGCGGAATAGCTCGTGCTTGAGCAGCTCCTGGAACTTGTCGAACTTAGGGTCCTCGTCCTCGGGCACTCCGTCCCACTCATCGCACAGCCCGTCGAGAATCGCCTGGTCATGCGCGAGCATATCGATGAACCCGGGCTTGAAGTCGCTGGCCTTGTAGACCTTGTTTTGCGGGTTGTCCTCGGCCTTGGCGTTGACGCGGGCCTCAATCTCGTCGTCGGTCATCCCGCCGGCCACAAAGCTGTTGATGTCGAGGTCCGGCGCCACGAACACCTTGTCGCGGCCAAACATGTCGATCATGTACCGGTTGGCGTCGCGGAAGCTGGCAAGCGACGCCTTGAACGCGCAGAAACTGCTCTCCAGACGCTTGACCAGCCCGTTCTTGCGTATGCCCGCCAAGCTGCGGCTGGTGAACTCGGCATTCTCGTAGAGGCCGACCGAGACCTCGGGCTTGAGGAAGGCAATGGCCTGATAGCGCGCGTAAGAGAGCTCCTTGTCGAGCGCGTGCACCTTATCAAAGC
>CAKVCS010000143.1 GCA_934725785.1 uncultured Bacteroidales bacterium
CATTATGGAAGGACTTATAGAAGAGTTGAAGGAGCAGATAATCAAAGCTCTGAACCTTGAAGAGATGACCCCCGCGGACATAGAGACAGACGCCCCGCTCTTTGGCGAGGGTCTCGGGCTTGACTCAATAGACGCACTTGAGCTCATAGTCTTGATGGAGAAACAGTATGGGATAAAACTGACGTCGCCAGCCGAGAGCAAAGAGATATTGAAGAGCGTCAGGACAATGGCCGAGTTCGTAAGCAAAAACAGGAGGAAATGAATATAGCCATCACGGGCGCAGGAATAGTATCCGCAATAGGAACGGACAAGGCAGAAGTCCTTGACGCACTGCGGCGAGGGGAGACGGGTATCGGCACTATGCGATACCTTCATTCAACCCACGTCGAGCTGCCCGTGGGGGAAGTGAAGCTCTCGGACGACGAATTGAAGCAGAGAGCCAGCATACCGCAAGACGAGACCATAAGTCGAACCGCCCTGCTGGGAATAGAGGCCGCGAGGCAAGCCATAGAGGAAGCCGGAGTTGCAGCAAAGACAGCGGAGGCAACGAATGTCGTGTTCATATCGGGAACCACGGTTGCCGGAATGGACGTGACGGAGGCGCATTGGGATGAGGCCGCTAACGGAGGATGCGGGGACTGCGGGTTCATACGCCAGCACGAGTGCGGAAGCAACACTGAGGCCATAGCCGGACACTTTGGCATATTCAGCGACAGCACCACGATATCGACAGCGTGCTCGTCGGCAGCTAACGCCATAGCCCTTGGAGCCAGACTGATAGAGGCTGGCGACGCGGACATTGTGGTGGCAGGTGGCGCAGAAGCCTTGTCGAGATTCCACCTTAATGGTTTCAATTCGCTGATGATACTGGACCATGAGCGCTGCCGCCCATTCGACTCGTCAAGAGCCGGATTGAACCTTGGCGAAGGCGCGGCATACGTAGTCATGGAGAGCCCAGCCAGCGCTGAGCGCCGCCACGCCACACCCTTAGCCTTCCTGACAGGCTACGGCAACGCTTGTGACGCGTTTCATCAGACCGCTTCGTCCGACGACGGAGAGGGCGCATTCCTCGCAATGTCGAAAGCTCTGCGCACGGCGGGGCTTCGCCCCGAGGATATACAATACGTGAACGCGCACGGCACTGGCACTCAGAGCAATGACAAGAGCGAGAGCGCAGCGTTGCGGCGTGTATTTGGCAAAGATACGCCGCCAGTATCAAGTACAAAATCCGCCACAGGTCACACAACGAGCGCATCGGGCAGCATTGAGGCGGTCATATGCGTGTTGGCTCTGCGCGATGGGCTGATACCAGGCAACATCGGATGGACCGGCATAGACTCCGACTGCATAACGCCAGTGGCCACGCCACGCAAGGCGGAGCTGAGCAACGTGATGTGCAACTCGTTCGGCTTTGGGGGCAATGACACGTCACTCGTCATATCGAGAAAAACAGCAGAGAAGGGCGAAGACTCTCCAAAAGCCACACCGCACAGGGTAAGAGTCGCAGCCATCTCAGAACTGTATGGTGACGGCAAACTGAGCGAGGTGCGCGAATTCGTCACACCTATGGAGGCGAGACGAATGGGCAAACTGGCAAAAATAGCGACCCTGACCTCGCTCAAAGCTTTACGCAAGGCCGGACTTGAAAAGCCAGACGCCATAATAAGCGGCACGAGGTTTGGATGCCTTACTAACACAGAGCGCATACTGACTCAGCTGGGGAACAAAGACGAGGAGTCGGCAAGCCCAACGGACTTCATGCAAAGCACGCACAACACCATAGGTAGCGGAGTGGCCATAAAGTTGCGGTGTCACGGATATAACGTGACGTACAGCCACGGCAAGGACTCACTCCTGTGGGCTATGAACGATGCCAATATGCTCATAGAGAGCGGGCAATGCAAGTCGGTACTTGTAGAGTGCCACGACGAGATGAGCGAAACGTTCGGCAGCATTTTAAGGCGAAGCGGCGATGAGGACTGGGACTCGCTTCACTCGATAGCCATGGTTCTCGTGATCGACAAGTAATGTTGACCCACCAAAAGAGCCAACGCCCCCGCAGAAGGGATTCACCGCACGGTGTACACAAATATCAAACCAAAGAAATGACATTAATCAAATTGATGGCGAGCCTGGCGGCAGTCGCAGCGGCCACCATAATATCGGCATACACTGCAAAGGCGCAGCAGGACAGCTGTATAGAGATAAAACAGAGAATATGCGCCGCCGCTCAGCGCACACAGACAATGGAGTGCGACTTTGTCCAGACCAAGCGCAACAAGATGCTGAAAGACGCCGCCGTGATGAGCGGCCACTTAGTGTATAAGCAGCCAGAAAGCATATACTGGAGGTGCGAGACCCCAAACAAGGTATCATTCGCCACCAACGGACAAAACGCCAAAGTGTCAAAAGACGGGAAGACTACAGTTACCAACCTGTCTGACAACAAGATATACAAGCGAATAAAACGGATGGCGAAGGGAGGCTTGGGAGTAGACGGCATTTTGTCGAGTGACGACTTCGCGTCGTCCATAACAGAAGAGAACTCAACGTGGGTGGTGACGCTAACCCCAAAGCGGAAAGAGTTAAAACAGATTATAGAGAAGGTGACGCTGCACGCCGACCCCAAGGATGCCATTGTAAAAACCGTGGATATACTCGGGAAAAATGGAGACCGCACGACAATGGAATTTAAAAACATAAGAGTAAACGAGACCGTTGACACAGACCTCTTCTCTTTCTGAAAAAGAACGGCAGCGCGAGACCCTGCGCGCCCGCGGAATATGCGCGATAATCCCGACCTATAACAACGGCAAGACAATAGGCGGGGTTGTAAGGCAGACGCTATGCGAATGCTATGACGTGATTGTGGTGGACGACGGATGCACAGACGGCACGATAGAGACACTGCGACAGATTGACGGCATAACGATAGTACGCCACGAGAAAAACAGAGGCAAAGGATGCGCTCTCAAAAGCGGTTTCAAGAAAGCCGCGGAGATGGGATTCGCCTATGCCATAACACTTGACGGCGATGGGCAGCACTATCCGAGCGACATAGCCAATCTACTGAAAGCCAACAAAGAACACCCAGGCGCACTGATAATAGGAAGCAGAAAACTGGATGGCGCAGATCGTTCTGGCGGGAGCAAATTCGCCAATAAGTTCGCCAACTTCTGGTTTAACGTACAGACGTGGCGAAACGTGAGCGACACACAGTCCGGCTACATGATCTACCCTCTTAAAAAACTAAACATGCTTCCGCTCGTCTCCTCAAGATATGAGGCGGAGCTTAGCCTCATGGTGTTCGCGTCGTGGAATGGAGTGGAGATATACGAAACCCCGGTAGACGTGTACTACCCGCCGCGCGAAGAGCGCGTAAGCCACTTCAGGCCTGTGACTGACTTTGCCCGCATAAGCGTCTTGAACACCTTGCTGTGCGTCATGGCGCTGCTGTACGGCCTCCCCGCCGCCGTGCTCCGCACCCTGTTCAAGCTATTGCGCACGACATACACGCTGGCGGTCTTCGCACTGTCTTTGACACTCGTCTTCACACCGACAGTGTGGCTGTACGCACGTATAGGCAGGATGACCGAGAAAAAGAAGCTGAACATCCACAAACTCATATATCACGTGGCACGCTTCGTAATGATTCACCACGGAGTGCCAGGCGTGAAATTTAACACGAAGAAGTCCGAAGGCACCGACTTGGACAAGCCGAGCGTAATCATTTGTAACCATCGTTCCGCTCTCGACATCCTATGCAT
>CAKVCS010000144.1 GCA_934725785.1 uncultured Bacteroidales bacterium
TGGTACGACCATCTTCGAGGCGAGGTAGGGATCCTCGCCCATGTACTCGAAGTTGCGGCCGCAAAGTGGCGTCCTGTATATCTCGACGCCTGGGCCGAGCATTATGTCCTTCTTACGGTATCGCGCCTCCTCGCCAATGGCTTTACCATATATGGCGCCGAGGTCGGGGTTGAACGACGATGCCAAAGAGACCAGTGCCGGGAATGCGGTCGCCGAGTCGTTGGTCCATCCGGCGTAGCCCCAGTCGTCCCAGTTCACTTCGGCTCTCACGCCGTGGGGGCCGTCCGAATGCCACAACTCGGGGATGCCGAGGCGCGGCACGCCCGCCGAGCTGAATTTGCTCTGGGCATGGCACATGGCCACTTTCTCCTCGAGCGTGAGCTTGGGCAGTATGGTGTCAATCATTGCCTCAATCTCGGCATCTGTCCATTGGGCGGAGGAACTCTGTTCTCCACCACCCTGTGGGCAGCACGCCACGGCGGCGAGCGCCGTCAATGATATGAGTACGTGTTTCATTCTTTTTCCTACTCTTTATAAGTCCGCCAACAGCTGGCTTGCGCACGGCTGTGGGCGGACCATTGTTTTACTTGCGGGTAGTCTTGTCAGTCTTTACATGGCCACCGATACCTCGGCGCCGTTGTAGTCCACCGTCTTGCCCTCCGCGTCTGTGTCTACAGCTGCCGGAGTGGAGTCTGATACGAAGACGATGTTGAACTTTCGCTTGGCGAGCATGCCGTTGAAGGACCCGCGGCGCTGTCCGATTATGAGCCTCTTTGCTGCTTCGTCATATGTCATGTCGATGAAGGATGCCGCGCCCTTCTCATAGTTGTTGTTCGTGCCCTCGTCCTCATAGAGGGTGAACTTGCCGTCTCTTCCTGTGTAGACGTAGACGGTTATGTTGTCAGCGGGCTTCTCATCGCTCCACTCCATATCGGGGCCTGTCAGGATTATCGAGCCTGCCGGCACGAACACAGGCGTGTGCTCATACGGGGCGGCCGCCGTTATTGTCTGACCTCCTTCATGCGCCTTCCCGGTGTAGAAGTCATACCACTTGGCTCCTGCCGGCAGGTAGACCTCGCGGCTGCGAGCGCCGTAGGTCGTGACGGGCGCGACCATTATTGACGGGCCAAAGAGGAATTGGTCTCCTATATTGTTGACATTGGCATCCGCAGTGAAGTCCATCACGAGTGGTCGGAGTATGGTATAGTCGTTAAAGTGTACGGCTCCGGCCAGACTGTAGATGTATGGCATCAGGCGGTAACGCAGCTTGTGGCAGTACAGGATGGAGTTGTACGCAGGGTCTCCCTCGGGCGCGATGTTCCATATCTCGCGGGTCGGATACTGCCCGTGCGTGCGGTAGAGCGGCGTGAATACGCCCCACTGATGCCAGCGAGCCTGGAGCTCGCGCCAGTCCTTGAGGTCCTCGTTGACCTTGCCGGTCTTGTTGTAAATGTCGAACGCTTTTTCGTGGCGTTTCTCTACGCAGAATCCGCCGATGTCCTGACCCCACATTGGGACGCCGGCAACCGAGTAGTTGAGGCCGGCGGTTATCTGGGCGCGCATGTCCTCCCATCGGCTGGCTATGTCGCCGCTCCAAGATGCCGTGCTGTAACGCTGAAGCCCGGCGAAGCCCGAACGAGTAAGAAGGAATACACGGCTGGTGTCGTTCACCGAGCGCTGGCCGTTATATATGGCGTCCGCATTGACAATGGAGTACGCGTTGAAGTATTTCGCCGAAGTGCCGAGTGCGGTCGGGCCGCACAAGTCCTTACGATACTGCGTCGGGGTGCAGTCGCGCACGTTAGGCTCCGATGCGTCCATCCACCACGAGTCAATGCCAAATTTATAGAGGTGCTCGTTCATCTGCTTCCAGAAAAGGTCGCGTGCCCCTGCCGAGTAGGCGTCATAGAATGAATAGGTGTAGCCTGGTCCGACCCAGTCGCGGAGCGAGTCCGTCACTGCGCGCTGGTACATCCAGCCCTTCTGGTCGAACTCCTTGAAGTGCTCAGTGTTGGTGTAGAACTTAGGCCATACGGAGATCATGAAGCGGGCGTGCATGGCGTGAACGGAGTCAAGCATTGCCTTGGGATCCGGGTAGCGGGACTGCTCAAAATCGTGGCCGCCCCACTGGTCGTCCGTCCAGTAGTTCCAGTCTTGTACTATGTTGTCCAACGGGATGTGGTGCTCGCGGAAGTACTTGACGGTCGAGAGGATGTCCTCTTGTGAACGATAGCGTTCGCGGCTCTGCCAGAAGCCCATGACCCATTTGGCCATGACCTGGCTCTTGCCCGTCAGCGTGCGGTATCCGCTAATGACGTCGTCCATGTTGGAACCCTTTATGAAATAGTAATCTTCCTGACTGCCTATTTCGCTCCACAAGGCAAGTTTGTTCTGCTCCTCGTCGCGGACGGGGGTCAGGGCGCGGAGGGCGCAATAACTCTCACCACCGTCCGGCTTCCAGTCTATGTGCAGTTTTACCCTCTTCCCTTTCTCCATGTTGAGCTCGAACTTGCGCCCGTTGGGATTCCACGCGGTGCGCCAAATCTCGGGGAAAAGCTCCTGGTCGTCAACGAAGACGCGCGTGTAGCCTGCGTAGTATATGAAGAATCGGTACACGCCGGTCTCCCGTGGCTCCAGATAGCCGTCGAAGTCGACATCGGCCCCCATAAGCGGGAAGTCCTTGGGCAGGTAGGCCTTGTTCGCCATGAGGTCGGCGAAGTAGAGTATCGGCTCGACGCGGTCTAACTCCTTGACTCCGGTAGATGCGTCCGGGGTCCAGTGGCTCGACAGCCCGCCTTTGTTGCCGTCTTTGTCATAGACGTCAAACGCCTCGTTGAGCTGGGCGTATTCGCGCTCGTCGCCCCATCGCGTCAGGGAGTTGTTGTCCCATAGGACGCCATAGCCTTTGTTAGAGATGAAGAACGGGATGGAGACTTTTGTGTTGTACTGGTACAGGTCTTCGTTCTTGCCTCGGTAGTTGAAGTCCTCGGCCTGATGCTGGCCGAGGCCGTAAATGGCATCATCGTCGCCAGGGACCCATTTCTGCCTGAATACGAGTCCATTGTCCGTCTTTGTGTTCTTTGCGTCGGATTGGGTTATGGTCGTGTCGCGCAAGACGCGCCCGTCCTCCCTCAGTATAGGTGTGCCGTCCAAGTTAAGGAAGGACACTTTGCCGCTCTTCTTGCACACCACTGCTTTAATCTCTTTCGTGGTGATGGTAATGGTGCTGTCGGTCTCGGACGTCTCGTAGTCTGCGAAGTCGTTTTGTGGGACGGTCATGAGGCTCGCGTCTTTGTCGAACACGCCGTCGAGGGTGGCTGAGACTCTGATTATCTTGTCGCTTACCACCTGCAGGCGCACGTATTGCCCGTCGCCCGTTTTGACGACAACACCTTTTTGTGAAGCCTCGCCGCCTCCGCATCCCGGCATCGCCAAAATAGCGGCGAGCGCAAGTGCGGATTTGATTAGAGTTTTTATCGCCATATCGTTTCTGTTGTGTATTAGGATATGTTAATCTGTCTTCAAAATTATAAACTTACGCACGGTTAACAAATTGTTAATGTAAAAATTGAGGTGTCATTTTGTTGCGTGTTCAAGTCGGGATGTTTCGGATGTGGCGACATTTTGTTATGCGCGTTGTCCGTGCTGCGTTTACCGTAACGGCATGTGTACGGTTCGTTAACTTTTGACGATGCGCAGTGGCCACAATGTCGGCATGTGGGGGCGTATGCCTGCTTTCCCCGCGTCAGTATAGAATAAA
>CAKVCS010000145.1 GCA_934725785.1 uncultured Bacteroidales bacterium
GGTCGGGCATGTCCGGGTGCCTAATCATCGCAATGGCCCCATACGGGCAATGCCTGGCGCAATTGCCGCACTTGACACCATCGGTATTGACAATGCACCGCTCGGCAACCCAGACCGCATGCCCTATGACTGTCGACACCTTATCCTCAATGCGCATAGGCTTTATAGCCCCGGCCGGGCACACATCGGAGCAGACGTTACACTCTGGCCTGCAATACCCCCTTTCGTAGCTCATACGCGGCTGCATAAGAGTGGAGAGGGACGATGATGGGCGCAGTACACCATTAGGGCACTTGGCTACGCACAGCTGACACCCTGTGCAACGACGGCTGAAATCACGCAAACTGGCGGCCCCCGGGGGAACTAAGTCCACCTTCCGCCTGGCGGGACGCTTGTCCTCTATCACAGCGACACCTCCGTCGACGACCTTATCCTCCTGCGCCCGAACGGAGGCCGCCGCGACAAGGCCAAGGCTGACGAGGAAGGAGCGTCGGCCGTAGGCGCTTGCGTCCGCTCCATTATCAGCCTGCTCATCGGACTGGCCGCACGCCTCGGACACGCAGCCCTTAACCCCGCTCGACTCGCTGCCGCGCCGCCACCTGTAGCTTATGGCCCCACGCCCACAACTGTCAATGCAATCGAAGCACGTAACGCATCTGGACCCGTCTATGGACGACACCCCGCCATCTTTGGGCTTCTTTATGTCGATACACGCGGACTTGCAGCTCCTTGCGCAGATTTGACAGCCTACACATTTTGAGCCGTCGATGACTGGGGCGAATAGCGAAAAACGCGATACGAAGCCTAACAGCGTTCCGACCGGACAAACCGTGTTGCAATAAGTCCTGCCGTTGCGCCAGGCGAAAATGCCTATGGCCAAAAAAGAGACAGCCGCAACAGCAAACGTCGGCCAAGAGCGGACCCACACATCCGCAGCACTGAAAACGAAGCTGTCAGCACGCTCTGCGGCGTAGGCCAGAACATTGTTGCCTGCCTGATAGACGGGTTGGAACAGATTTTGAGCAATGCGGCCAAACGAGCTGTATGGCGCAAGCAACGCGACCACACTGCCGGCGCCAAGAGCCAGAGACAAGACAAAGACGGAGAAAAACGCGACGCGGAGAACCGTCTTGGGCCGCGAATACGAGTACCGCCTTTTTTTCACCCTCTTTCCGAAAAAGGCGAAGACGTCTTGCATTATGCCCAGGGGGCATATGACAGAGCAATATAGGCGGCCCAGAATGAAAGAAACCAAAAGAATGGCAGCCACCGCGATAAAATGCCCGGCGAGCAAGGCCGGCAGGAACTGCACAGCGGCCAGCCAAGACAACCTTGACTCACCGAAAGCACTGACATCAACAAACAAAAAAGTTATTGATGTTAAAACGAGAATGGCTGCTAAAACTCGGAAAAAGCGAAACTTATTCATAACACGAATGTTACCCCGTTGGACTCCGTAGCCAGGCTGGCAATAAGGGCGCATGACAGCCAAATGCAGGAAGGCCGCCACCAAGCACACCTAAATATGGAAGGATCATAGGACACGTTAGAGCCACAAACCGAATAAGAGCAGCCCCACAAAAAACGGCTTTGCTTTGCCGCCACCGGCCTCGGAATCACTGACAAAAATAGGAGAAATGGAAGAACGGCGGACGCCCCAAACGCATAGACAGATAATAAATTGCAGCCACATCGATACTCAACGAGTAGGCCCAACACGGATGTGCGACAAACAGGGAAAACCACCGCCGAAGACATGGCTTGCCCACCATCACGGTTTCGTTGCCATTCTTTGCGCGTAAACACAGTGGAACACGAGTTGAAGCAGAGTGACGCCACCCCAAAACACAGAAGCAGCCTGCCAGACGGCAGACTGCCTCGTGGAGCTGTGGGGGATCGAACCCCAGTCCAAACATTGAAGTCATGCGCTTTCTACATGCTTATCCGTCCTTTGGTTTTCGAGCGGTGCTTGGGGGATGACGCCCAGCGCGCCGCCTTATCTCTTTAAAATCTCGCCATTGGAGAGGAGCACCCCGCAAGCCATCCCTGATATGTCTGCGCCCCTTGGTCAGGCCGCCTCAAGGAGTGGGCGCCCGAGGGACGTCTCGTCGATGCCACTATGACACCGATGAAGCCAACCTACTATACTTCGGTTAGGCAGCGAGAGCGTAAGAATTGTTGCCAGTTATATTTTGACACCCGGGATTAAAGAGCCGGCATACCGACGCTCTGCATGCTTACGCACCACTTTGCAACGCTGTCAAATCCAGTTCAGCCCCAAAATGTGCATTGGAAAGCGCAGCAAATATAGCAATAACGCGACAAACGTCAAACAGCGGAGGCTAAAATTGGGTTCTGAGCGCACATTTTGTAAATTTGCCACACAAAACATCCAGCTGGCCCTACGGGAGGCGGCGGACAATCGTATATGAATATATGAAAAGCGAGGGCGCGCTCGATTTGGGCAAGACCAGTGTTACTCACTTGTTTGCTGAGTATTACTTCCCCACCCTGTTAAGTCTTTCGTTCTCCGCATTGCTCAACGTGACGGATGGAGTATTCGTGGGCCGCGGCGTAGGCAGTGACGCTCTTGCGGCAGTTAATGTGGCAGCTCCCGTTTTCATGATTGCCACGGGCATAGGGCTTATGATGGGCAGCGGGGTCTCTGTTGTCGGCGCGATACACATGAGCAGGGGGAACCGGTCCGCGGCGGACCGGTGCACCACGTTGGGTTTGGGCGCGACTTTACTATCAGGTTTTCTGATAGCCATCCTGGTTCTGACTTTACCCGAACAACTTTGCTACATCTTCGGCGGCTCGGAAGTGCTGCTGCCGTACGTGAAGGACTACCTCGGCAGCCTTTGGCTCGGCATGTTGAGTTACGGGCTCATGGTGTCCGGCATGTTTGTCGTGAGGCTTGACGGCTCGCCGCGTTACGCCATGATGACGAACGTGATCCCTGCAGTGCTGAACATCGTACTGGACTACGTATTCGTGTTCCCGCTGGGCATGGGCATAGGCGGGGCAGCCCTTGCCACATCCATTTCCGGCTTTATCGGGGTTCTAATTGTGGCCCTGTATTTCTGTTTTTTCACCAAGGGACTGCGCATAAACGTGTTGGACTCAATCAGATCGGGCTTAGGCAGCGCGATGAGTGAGACCTGGAAGATGTGCAAGGTCGGCGCCCCCGCCTTGATTGGCGACACTGCCATATCGTTCATGCTTGTGGTGGGGAACTACATGTTCATCAGGATGCTTGGCGAGGACGGCGTGGCGGCGTTCAGCGTGGCGTGCTACCTTATGCCGATGGTGTTCATGTTCGGCAACTCTGTGGCCCAGGCAGCCATGCCTATAGTAAGCTACAACCACGGTTGCGGACACGTGGAACGAGTAAACGAGGCTTTCAGGCTGAGCCTTAAAGTCGGCATAGCAACAGGAGCCCTGGTGTCGATCGGCGTATTCGTATGGGGCGAGGACCTCGCCCGCTGTTTCCTCTCCCCCACGACCAACGCGTACGCCCTTGCGGAGCGCGGCTTGCCTCTGTTCGCGCTCGGCTTCTTGTTCTTCACGCTCAACATTGTGCTGATAAGCTACATGCAAAGCGTAGAAAACGGGCGTGCAGCCTCGCTCTTCATGCTGATGCGCGGCTACGTGCTGATATTGCTCTTAAGCTTTGTGATGCCGTCGGCCTTGGGCGAGGCCGGCCTGTGGCTGACCGTGCCGGCCGCGGAAGCAGCCACATTGACGATGATA
>CAKVCS010000146.1 GCA_934725785.1 uncultured Bacteroidales bacterium
CGTAAGGTTTGCGGGGGTCGGTCTCCTCAGGCTGTACGTCGTCGCTCGTTCGGATGTTCTTCGCGAATACCGCCACTGTGTCGCTCTTAAAGAATAAGCGGCTCATGTGGACGCTCCCGTGCAAGGGCGCCACATTGACAGTGTCTTCTGACAATGTGGTTTTTGCCTCAAAGCCGCCGTCCGAGGCTTTTAAGTTCATTGAGCCTGCCGTTATCTCGAGGCGGTCAAGCTTGCTTGTCACCCATATGTCCCGGTCGGTCTTCATTCGCAGGTTAGCGTCTATGTCCAGGTCGAAGTCGGCGGAGTCGTTCGTGATGCAAATCTTGTCGACGGCAATGACGCCGTCGAGTCTCGCTCTGCAGTAATTCTGGCGTTTTATGTCGTCAATGGAGAAGTGCGTGGATATGTCGGCGTCCATCACACCGCTCATCTTCGTATTGTCGAATGGTATTACGCGTTGCAGGTTGTCAAAGTCGACGTGCGCCTTTACCTTGCAGTCCATCATGGCCTCGCTTAGCAACTGGCTCACTTTGACAATGGCTGACACCTCGCTCTTCCCGCCCTTGAAGTGGAATATGTCGAGGTTTATGTATGACGAGTCTGGACGGTCTTGGTCCACAAGCATGTTGAAGCGCGCCGTGACATCCTCTATGTCATCTGGGCGGCCCTCGTACTGGGCGTGAATCCCGTCAAGGTGCGCTTCGCCTTTTATTGTGGGGAGCTCGGAGGACGAGAGTATCCCCCTTATGCTGCCCTCAAGTCCTAACGCGCCTTTCTTTATGTCTACGGGGCTGCTTATGACGCTTTTGGGAATGGCGGCGAAGAGTTTTTCCGCGCTTGGCGTGTCAAGGGAGTATTTTATGTCCATTGCCGCGCCTCCAGGTTCCGGGCCTATCCATCCGTTAAGGTCAATGTCGGCTGACGCGATGCGCAAGCAAAGGCCGTCGAGTATGAATCTGCCCGAGTCGGCTGCGTCGTACTCCAGGCGGCCGTTAAGTCCGAGTGGCATCCGCCTGAGATACCTTGTGTCTCTTACGCCGAGGCTTGTGCGCCTCAGGTCAAGGTCTATCTTGGCGTTGACCCTGTCAAGCCCAATGTCGCCATCGGCTTTCAGATTCAGGCTGTCCAGAAACACGCCCGTCTGGTCGGGGCGGCTGAAGTATGCGATGCGGCCGTTGGTGATTTGGACGTGACGCACATTCACCTCCATAGATGCTGACGTGTCCGCATCGGCGGATTCCGAAGGTCGCACCACGTCCCAACTGTTCCTCCCGAGGCTGTCGGTCAGCAGCCTTACGCGCGGCTCCTCTATCTTTATCAGCCCAAGGCTGAGCTTGTTGCTGTCCGACAGCAGGTATTTCATGAGGTTCAGGCCGACCATCACGCTTTTTATCTGAGCCAGCGTGTCGCGGCGTGCGCGTAAAGTGTCGGCCACGGGCAATGCGTCGGCCAAGCTGGCCGGGCCGCCATGGAATGCGTTAGAGACTATCGTCACGCTGTCAAGCTTTACGCCGACGTAGGGGAACGATGAGAAGAACACGCCATTGGCCTCTCCAATGGTGACCTCGGCGTCAAGATATTCGTGCGCATATTTCTTTATGATTGGCGATAGGCGCTCGTCCGTCAGCACGAGGTTGACCACCAGTGCCACAACCGCCAGCAGGAACGCCACTACGCCCGCGGTGTATGCCAACGCGCGTACCATTATCCTCTTTCCCTTGTTGTCCATTACCTGCGCTTATTTCTTGTCGTTGTACATTTTAACGAGCCACTGGGCGATTTTTGCCCTTATTGTGCCAGTGCTCTCCTTGTAGTGGTTAACTATTATGCAGAATGCCAGCTCGCGACCTTGCTGCGTTTTCAATACGCCGGCGTAGGCCATCACGCCGGTCATCGAGCCGCTTTTGGCTCTCGCGTTGCCGGCAATGGCAGTGCCTTGCCCAAGCAGCCGTACGGTTCCGCTCTCTCCAACCACAGGAAGGCTATGCTTGTATGATTCCCACTCCGGGCTTCGCCTCACGGCCGCAATGGCTCTCACCACGGTTTTGGCCGACACGGCGTCTTGGGTGGACAGGCCCGAACCGTCGTTCAGGTCCATGTCGAGGCCCTCTTTCTCACTCCAAAAACTCATCACGGCGTTAGCTGCGTCTTCCCACGTCACGCCAGTCTTCGCGGCCACCTTGCCCATTGCCATGTTGAATGCCAAAGCGTCGGCGAATAGGTTCACGCTCTCGTGGTTTGTCACTTTTATTATCTCGGCGAGGGTGGGCGAGTAAACCGACATTATCAATTGCCCCGTGGCCACTCGCCCCGTCCGGCATCGTCCTGCCGATATACCGTTCTTGCGCAGCCCTGCGGCCAGAGACTCCAAGTATTGTGTCACCGGTTCAGGCATTGCGCTCCTGACGCGGTATGTCTTGCGGCCCTGAGGAATGCGGCCTGTCGCGTGCCACTCGCACACTCCGCCGAGGTACACTTGGCTCTTGTCTTTGGCCGAGGCGTGCGTCATCACCGTCGTCTTGGGGCGAAGACCTCCGACGTCTGGTCTTACGGAGTCAAGTCTGCAATATTCTCCAGCTGCTCTTGGCGTTGAGAAGTATAGGTCTACGTTGTTGTCGTTTATGCCCACGATGGTTGGCGACGCCCCATAGTGGTTGCCAATGTCCTCCCACAGCGCCTTCGGGTTTGCCGTGCCTGCCTGCGCAGGAGTGTCGTCCGCCACGATCTCGGCTATTTCCGTCACGCCTTGCGCTTTAAGCTTTGCTGCCAAGTCGGCCGTCTCTTTGGCCATTTGGTGAGGGTCGAAGTAGCGGGAGTCTGTCGTCGGGTCAAACTCCCCCCTTGCGCACAGCGCCTTGCGCCCGGAGCTGTCTGTTGTCAGCTCTATTCTCGTCTGCAGTCTCGCCCCGCCACCCTTGGTCATGAGCGCGGCGCCTGTGGTTAGCAGCTTGGTCACCGAGGCTGGTGTCAGCCACTTGTTTTCGTTGTATCGCCAGACGACTCCGCCATTTTCAAGGTCTATGGCGTATGCGCCTACCGTGGCTGCCTCGTCAATGGCTATAGGGGCGTTTCCGGCTGGCTGCCCCGCCGACAGCGTTGGCGCGGCGGCCAATAACGCGGCTGCAAACATGGCTGCTGCGGCTCTCTTCCTTTGAGGCATGTGTGTTCTGTTGCCCTTTTTGGGGTGTGGCTGGTTAGTTCATCTGTTTGTCAAGAGTCTCTTTCTCCTTTATCCGCGAGAGCAGGTAGCCGAACATTGCTTCGGCTCTGTCTCTCTCGACCGTCAGGGCTCCGCTGGTCTTGGCGTCGCTATTCTCTATCAAGTCCAGCGCTTTCGAGCACCACATCGAGGCTTCCGTCGGAGAGTCTTCTCGTTCGTGAGCTATGGCGAGGTTCATTGCCGCCCTCACCCTCTCGGCTGTTTTACCCTTAGCTTCGTAAGTCCTTGACCATAAGGCTTTAGCTTCGCCCCATTCGCCTTTGTCCACCCATATGGCTGCGTCAGCCATGTCTTTGCTGTTCGTGACGAATATGTTTCTGAACACCCTGTGCCAAGTCGGCAGAAGTGTAGCGGCGTATTGATGCCCTACGTCGAGTCCTTGACTCCTGTATCGCATGGTCATGTTGGGGAAGCCGCTTACGACGTCGGCCGTCGTCGCTCCGCAAGACTGGTATATCACCGTGTCCGTGCGCGGTGCGAGCGGCGAAGAATCGTATGGCGACGTGCGAAGTGTCATGGC
>CAKVCS010000147.1 GCA_934725785.1 uncultured Bacteroidales bacterium
CAAAATTTCCGACGGCAGGCTCGGCAAGATGAAGGAAAAATCCCGCGATGAAGTCGCCGAAGAACTCGGGCTTGTCGCCCTCGGGGATTACGGTGACCTGGCTGTCGTAGTAGCCGAGGAAACCGTCCTTCTCTACCTTGGTGCCGGTGAGGACATTGCCCGAGATGACGCGGGTGCCCTCCTCGTTGATGTTGCCGTTGAGGATGGACGAGAGCTGCGCGCCGAGCGTTGTGCGGTAGTAGGCGGGCTTCTTGACCTCGGAGCCGTCGAGGACGATGACCCTGGCGAAGTCGAGCTTGCCCTCGGCGAAAATCTTGCCTATTGCGACGACCTCCTGAGGCTGAATGGTCAGAACCGTCTCGCCCGCGTTTATCGGGTTGACGTGATTAATCTGCACTCCGACGCATCCTGCCGGGTGCTTGCCGGCGAAAGCCGTCACCGTGGCGTTCTTGACGCCGGAGAAGGCCTTGGACGCGCCCTTGTCGCTTGTCCCGACAAAGACCGGCGCTATCTTGGCGAGCACGTTGACTCCGTCCTGGAAAGCCTGCTCGTTGCCGCGGATGATGTGATCATAGTCCGGGGCGAGAGGTGCGGTGTCGAACGTAGAGATGAAGATGGCCTTGTGGCTGGCCGCGGGGTTTGCCACCACGTTGTAGGGGCGCTGACGGAAATACGTCCACGCGCCTGTCGCGAGGAGCTTCTCGATGACCTGCTCGCGAGAGGCGGAAGCAACGTCAAGCTTGCCAACCTCGACGGGAGCCGGGGCGGAGGAAGCCTTGACCACTACGGCCTGTATGGCGCGCCTTTCGCCACGGACGACCGCGGAGACCTCACCGGCTACAGGCGAGACGAATTTGATTTCGGGACGCTGCTTATCGAAGAAAAGCACATCCCCGGCCTGAACCTTGTCACCCTCCTTGACCGCCATCTTGGGCTTGAGGCCCCAGAAGTCAGTTGGCTTGATGGCGTAAAGCTCAGGCTCAGACGCCTGTCCATACACCGTTTCGGCTTTACCCTTGAGGCGTATGTCGAGGCCGTTCCTCAGTTTGATTACGTCAGACATTGTTTAGAGATGAATGTTTGTTTTTACGGTTACAAAATGGTCGCGAGCCGCACCCGTCGGCTGGAAAGGCCAAAGGGTGCGGCTCTCGGTATGGGTCAGCGCGACTCCGCGCACATAGTCTCCACAGCATTGGCGGGACTGTTGCATCCCACCAACATAGTACTTACTTTTGTGACGCGCATCGGTATTAGTTTTCATAAGAATTCCGGCTGGCAGGCGAGGCCACAACTCGCCCCGCCGCGGGGTTCTGTTAACCTTGCAAAGAAAGCGATTATTGGGATGAAAACCGAATATTTAAAGAAAAATTTCTTTAATTGGGCACTGTCCGCATTCATTATAAACACCCCCCTGCCCTCGCTTGGAGATGGCAGAGGCGTGGCCTACGAGGCTTCGGGCGTGGCGACAGTAGAGCTGAGGCATGAGGCTGCGCAAGACAGGCGCGAGACGACTGTGCCCGGGTGCGTGGTTTGCCACCTCGGCTCCGGGGAGAGGCTCATACTCTCGTTCGACGTGATGGGCGGCGGCTCTGAGAGCCTGTATTACAGCTTCATCCACTGCAATGCGGACTGGCGGCCAAGCGACTTGATGGAGATGGAGTATGTAGACGGGTTCAACCGCACGTATGACGAAGAGGTCTGCACCATGTCTTTCAACACCACAGTGGCCTACGCCCACTACGAGGTGACGATATCGACAGCGGCACTGCTGGCCTCGGGCAACTACATGATAGAGGTTAGGCGGGTTCTCGACGACGCCCTGCTGGTAAGGATCCCTATCTGGATGACCGAGGACCTGTGCGGGATTGCGAGCCGCGTGGAGCGCAACACATCGATGCAGGAGGTTGAGCTGTCAGTGAAATGGCCGAGCCACGGGGTGGCTTCGCCTGAAAATCAGATGCGCGTCATGGTGTGGCAGAACAAAAGGATTGACGACATGAGGGTGGCCCCGCCCCCGACATTCGTCAGGGCGGACGAGATAGTGTATCAAAGCCGGGGCGAGCTGACGTTTTGCGGAGGTACGGAGTGGCGTTGGCTCGACACGCGCAGCATAAGGCTTCCGGGGATATCGGACAGCGGAGTCGACTTCGTCTCGGACATGTACCATTACACCATGCGGACTGACGAGGCCCCGCGCGCGTACACGTATCGCGAGGACTTCAACGGCGGCAGCTGGATAGAGACCCGAGACAGGCGTGACGACGAGACCGACATCGTGGCCGACTATGCGGCAGCCCACTACACGTTCGCGCCCGAAGACCCCACCATGCTCGACGGTGGCGAGGTGTACGTGATAGGCGACGCCACGGGATGGGAGCCATCCGCCGCCAACCGGCTGACACCCGACGCCACCGACTTGACATTCAAAGGTCAGCACATGGTGAAGCAAGGGCTGCACAACTACCTTTACGTGTCGAGGAAAAGAGGAGGCCAAGCAGCCCCACAGATGACGGAAACGGAAGGGTGCTACGGGGCTACAGAGAACGACTATTACATAGCTGTGTACGCGAGACGCCCCGGCGAGACTTATGACCACCTGGTGGCCGTGAAGAGACACAACACCCTGAAAACCAGAAACGACTTCATAATGTGAAACCTACTCGGGAAATTTCACCGCGCCAATTTTCCGCATGAGCCCGCGAATTTTAGACTGCCTGCGGAGCACGTAGGGAGACGGAGCCGTCACCTTGAACCTGACGGGGTTGGGCATGACGGCGGCGAGGAGCGCGGCCTCATCGGGCGAGGCCCTCTTGGCCGAATGCCGAAAGAACTTGCGCGAAGCCGCCTCAACGCCATAGACGCCCGGGCCGAACTCCACGACGTTGAGGTACACCTCCATAATCCGCTCCTTCCCCCATATGGCCTCAATCATAACCGTGACGAAGGCCTCAATCCCCTTGCGCACCCAAGAGCGTCCGTTCCACAAGAAGACGTTCTTGGCCGTCTGCTGGCTTATTGTGCTTGCGCCGTGTATGCGCTTGCCCTTGGCGTTGTGCTCGGCAGCGGCCTTTATCGCCGTCCAGCTGAAGCCGCAATGTTTTGTGAAAAGGTTGTCCTCGGAGGCGACGACAGCAAGCGGGAGAGACTTTGACATCTCAGAAAGCGGCACCCACTCCTGCGTGACCCCGACTTTGTTCTTAGCCGACAACGTGCGCATGAACGGGGTGTCGGTTACAGGGACGAACTTATAGGCCAAGACTTGCAAGAAAAGACCGAGAAAGACGAGCCCCAGCACAAGAGCCGACATCTTCATCGCCAAAACAGCGGCACGGCATACAGCCCTGGCGCCGACAAGCAGGCTACTCCTCTTCATTCTGCTCTTCGACACGCTCCTGGGGCTTCTCTTGCTCCTCCTTGAAGGCGAAAGTCTCAAAGCTATCGAACTTGCCCCAACGTATATCCTTCTTGAAATTGGCGAGCTGGTCGGCGTCGACATGGACGGTCACCTGCTTGAAGTGCTGTGGTTCGTTGAGCGCCTTAAGTCCGAATTTAGGCACGCCCGCATAGAGGATTATGAGGTCCTGCAAATGATAGCAGTCGTTGAACAGGGCGTAGGGCAACTCCTTGATTTGAACACCGAGCGTCGCGGTGGTGAGACTGTGGCAGTTTTGGAAAACCCCCATACCTATCTTCTTGAGCCCCGCGGGCATGTCGGCGGCGAGCAGGGC
>CAKVCS010000148.1 GCA_934725785.1 uncultured Bacteroidales bacterium
TGACGGTAGAGGTCGTAGAGGCCTGGGGTGTCGGGCGCGGGATGTCTGAGCTTGTCGCGTTTCACAGGGCCGCAATCGAAGTTGAACGCCGTCACGCCCATCTGTGCGTATGCGCCATGCGAGGGGAGGTTGAGCCTCACGCCGGCCATCAGCCTTATCATTCGCCTGTGATGGGCGTAAAACGCGTGGCTTCGGTAATTGTCGTCGTCGTCCTCGTCTTCCCACTCTTTGTGGTAGACGGCTTTGCGCCCGTTGAAGCCGTAGAAGTCGTTTAGCAAGTCCCGATACCATGTGGCGTCGGCCGTGAGCCTGAGTCTGTCGCTTATAGAGCTGAGTGCGCGCGGCGAGTCGTAGTAAACGCGGCATAGCATCGTCCCGGCCGGATATCGGCTGCATTCCATGTAGAGCGAGTGGTCGTAGGCCGGGTATCGGCTGCCGTCGCCATACCAGTACAGGTTGGACAGCACCCCGTATTGGAATCCGAGGTCGGAGTCGTATGAAATGGCTGGCAGTACGCCGAAAGAGAAGCCTTGCTTCACGAAAGCCGAGTCGGCCCCACCAGCCGCCAATAATTGGGCGGGGACGGATAGCGAGACGGTGGCAACCGCGGCCCGTAGCAGAGTGCGCATTTGTGTCAGTTGTGTAAGGTCGCTAAATTATGCATTTTTGCTTAATTTCGTAAGTCGTTCCGCTGCGCGCTGTGGCGTATTGACACGTGTGTTTGGATATAATTGAAATAGATTAAGGTGGCCAAATCATTTACCGACACGCCCCTCATGAAGCAGTACATGAGCATCAAGTCTCAGCACCCTGATGCCATGCTTCTTTTCCGAGTGGGCGATTTCTATGAGACTTATCTGGATGACGCCCCAAAGGCCGCCAAGATTCTGGGCATCACGCTCACCCAGCGAAGCGGGACGAACCCCGAGCTTGGGGCGCTGGCCGGCTTCCCCTACCATGCTTTAGACACCTACCTGCCCAAACTGGTGAGGGCGGGGCTTAGGGTGGCGGTGTGCGACCAGCTCGAGGATCCCAAGCAGGCCAAGGGCATCGTCAAAAGAGGCATCACGGAGCTCGTGACTCCGGGTGTCGCGATGACGGACGGTGTCCTCGTGACGACGGAGAACAACTTCCTCTGCTGCGTCAATTTCACCCCGACGGCCATCGGAGTCGCTTTCCTCGACATTTCGACCGGCGAGTTCATGATGGGGCAGGGCGACGCGCAGTATGTCGACCGCCTCCTCGCCACGTTCCGCCCCAAGGAGGTACTCTTCGAGAAAGGACGTCGCCAAAGCTTCATGGAGGCCTTCGGGAATAAGTGGGTCACCTATCCGTTCGACGATTGGGCTTTCCAGCCCCAGTCCGCCAAGGAGAGGCTTGTCAAGCATTTCGACACGCAGAGCCTGAAAGGCTTCGGGGTGGAGGACCTCGTGGCCGGAGTGACGTCGGCCGGGGCCATACTGTACTACCTTGACGTCACGCAGCACGACGGGCAGGCGCACATAAGCCGACTCCAACGAATCGATGAGCAGGAGTTTGTCTGGATAGACAGGTTCTCCATTCGGAACCTTGAGCTTTTCAACGATGGCCGAGATGGATCACGCTCCCTTGCCGATGTCGAGGACAGGTCCACCACGCCGATGGGCAGCCGCCTGCTCAAGCGCTGGCTCTCAATGCCCCTGCGCGATGTGGGGGCCATAGGGAGGCGTCTCGACGTGGTGCAGTCTTTTGTTGAGGATCAGGGCCTCACGGCCGATACGCTCGGGCTGCTGCGCGAGGTAGGAGACATGGAGCGTCTCGTGGGCAAGATAGCCTGTTGCAGGATAACACCGCGCGAGGTCGTCATGCTCAAGCGCGCGCTCGAGTCCATCCCAAGGCTCAAAGAGCTTGTGCGCCGTGCGGCGCCCGGGTCGGTGTTGTGCGGTATGGTGGACTCTCTTGACGATTGCGACAGCCTCCGGGCGAGGATTGAGCACGACGTGGTCCCCGACCCGCCAACCACCATACAAAAGTGTGGAGTCATAGCCAGTGGCGTGTCGGCCGAGCTTGACGAGCTCAGGCGAATATCGTCTTCGGGCCGCGATTATCTGAACGACCTGCAGGCGCGACTCTCCTCCGAGACCAACATCCCGTCTCTGAAAGTCGCTTACAACAACGTGTTCGGCTATTACATCGAGGTGCGAAACACCCACAAGGACAAGGTGCCGGCCGACTGGATCCGCAAGCAGACTATGGCGGCCGCCGAAAGGTACGTCACGCCCGAGCTCAAGGAGTACGAGGAGAAGATTGTTGGTGCTGACCAGCGCATCGCCGTCCTCGAGGCGGAGCTCTATTCGGCCCTCATCGCCGAGCTCAACGCGCATCTCGGCACCGTGCAGTCCGACGCGGCCAGGCTGGCCGAAGTCGACGTGCTTCACACTTTCGCGCGAAATGCGGTGGACTTCTCATACTGCCGCCCCGATGTCAATGACTCCGACGTCCTCGACATCACCGAGGGCCGGCATCCTGTCATTGAGCGGCTTATGCCCGATGGCGAGACTTATGTCTCGAACAACGTCCATCTCGACCCTGCCGAGCAGCAGATAATAATTGTGACGGGCCCCAACATGGCGGGCAAGAGCGCGCTGCTACGCCAGACCGCCCTCATCGTGCTTCTCGCACAGTGCGGCTCTTTCGTCCCGGCCACAAAAGCATCCATTGGCGTCGTGGATAAGATCTTTACCCGCGTGGGGGCCAACGACAACCTGTCTCAGGGCGAGAGCACGTTCATGGTCGAGATGACCGAGGCCGCCAACATTCTCAACAATGTCACGCCGCGCAGCCTCGTCCTGTTCGATGAGCTCGGACGCGGCACCAGCACGTACGACGGCATCTCCCTCGCGTGGGCCATCGTCGAATACCTCCACAATTGTGAGCGGGCCAGGGCTAAGACCCTCTTTGCCACACACTATCATGAGCTGAACGACATGGAGCGGAAGTATGACAGGATCAGGAATTTCAACGTCTCCGTCCGCGAGGCTGCCGGAAAGGTGATATTCTTGAGGAAACTGGTGCCTGGCGGCTCGGAGCACAGCTTCGGCATCCACGTGGCCAAGCTCGCGGGCATGCCTCGAGCCGTCGTGAGCCGCGCCAACGAGATCCTGGAGCAGCTGGAGAGGGAGAGGGACGGCGAACCTTCGCCGGCCAGGGCGGTCAAGGGGTTCAAGAAGACCGGTGATAGAAAGGAGGGTGCGGTGCAGCTGAGCCTGTTTCAGCTTGACGACCCCCTCGTCAGGAGCATTCGCGACGAGATTGCCGGCATAGACATTGACAACCTCACCCCGCTCGAGGCACTCAACAAGCTTAACGACATAAAGAGGCTGCTCGGAATCTGAGCGCTGGCGGCCGCGCTTATTCGTTCTCTCAACTTTTGGCCTCACATTACGGCCGAAAATAACTATCTTTGCGCAAGTTAGTTCTGACTATAAACACAAACAGATAACAATGAAGAGAATCGTCCTTATCCGCCACGGCCAGAGCGCCTGGAACCTGGAGAACCGTTTCACAGGTTGGACTAACGTCGACCTCACTGAGAACGGCGTCAACGAGGCCATCAAGGCCGGTAAGACCCTCAAAGAGCAGGGCTTCACTTTCGACATCGCATACACCTCTTTCCTCAAGAGAGCCGTCAAGACCCTCAACAACGTCCTCGACCAGATGGATCTCGACTG
>CAKVCS010000149.1 GCA_934725785.1 uncultured Bacteroidales bacterium
ACCTGTATGAGCATCGACACCACGAGGATGGCCGCCAGACTGATAAGGTTAGCTGTATTGTTCATTGTAATCTCTTGTCATTTGTCGGGCGCCGAGGCCTCAAGCTCCCCTCGCTCGGCCGCGTCGCGGCACTCTATCACCTGCACGTCGTAGAGGGCGTTGAAATCAACTGCCAGCCTGACGCCTATGTTGTAGAAGCCTCCGTTTCTGTCCGGCTCCAAGGAGTTGACCACTCCGACCATGAGGCCCTCGGGGAAGAAGGCCGAGGCGCCGCTTGTGACAACGGTGTCACCAATCTCGACGCGCGCGTGCTCGGGGATGTCGTTAAGGATGGCGTCTCGCGGCGAAGCCCCGTCCCACTGCAGCTGGCCGCGGTGGTTTGCTCCCTTGAGCTTGACGGAGAGATGGGAGCTCGTGTTGATGACTGGCAGGACGAGCGAGAAGTGCTCGCTGACTGCCGAGACGAGCCCGACGACGCCCTCGGAGTTGACCACCGCCATGTCTTGCCTGATGCCGGCCTCGGCGCCCTCATCGAGCGTCAACATGTTCCTGCTCCTGTTGACGGTTATGCCCACGGCGTGCGCACGGCGGTAGACGAAACCGCCATGCCCGCCGGAGCTGTCGGGCAACAAGGAGTCGGGGATGGCGGCTATGATTCCGCGAAGCCTGTCGACCTGACGCGTAAGCTCAAGATTCTGCCGGACGAGAGACTCGTTGGCGTCAGCCAGCCCAAAATAACGGCCGATGGAACTCGTGGCGCGGAAGAACGTGCCAGTCACTACATTGGCGGACGACAAATAGGCCGCCCTGTGATAGGCGTTGCAATTGAATATGAGGAAGCCCGCCACCGCCTCGAGAATAAGGAAGACGATGACAGCCGTGTGGCGTACGAGGAAACGGAAAAAGTTATTCACAGGGAGTGGCTCTCATTTACCCCTTGCTGCTGGCGGGGGGGTAAGAAAACGCACAACTCACAATCGCAGACGCGCGGCCTGTGATTGTGAATCGTGCAAGTACGTTAATCACTTTATCGGATAAGGTAAGGCAGGCCTCTGTGACGGTTCTTGAGAGCGATGCCGGTGCCGATTGCCACACTGTGCAACGGGTTCTCGGCCACGTGGAACGGGATGTGGATCTTGTCCGTGAGACGCTTGTCAAGACCGCGGAGGAGCGCGCCGCCGCCTGTTAGGTAAATGCCATTGTTTACTATGTCGGCATAGAGCTCGGGAGGAGTCTGCTCGAGAGCCGACATGACGGCGGCCTCGATTTTCGACACGCTCTTCTCGAGCGCGTGGGCAATCTCCTGGTAAGAGACGGGGACCTCTAGCGGGAGCGCCGTCATGAGGTTCGGCCCCTGGACGACGAAGTCGTCGGGGGCGTTGACGAGATCGGGCAGGGCGGAGCCTACGCGAATCTTGATCTGCTCGGCTGTGGGCTCTCCGACCTTCATGTTGTGCTGGCGGCGCATATACTCCTGGATGTCGAATGTCAGCTCGTCGCCCGCTATGCGAATGCTGCTGTTGGTGACGATTCCACCGAGCGAGATAACCGCTATCTCAGTGGTGCCGCCACCAATGTCGACCACCATGTTGCCCTGCGGCGCCTCGACGTCGATGCCGATGCCGAGCGCGGCGGCCATAGGCTCGTAGATGAGATATATCTCGCGACCACCGGCGTGCTCGGCAGAGTCTCGCACGGCCCTGAGCTCCACCTCGGTAGAGCCGGACGGTACTCCGATGACCATTGTTAGCGACGGCGTGAAGAACTTGGGCTGCGGCAGCAGCTTAATCATGCCGCGAATCATCTTCTCGGCCGCGTTGAAGTCTGCAATGACCCCGTCGCGGAGCGGGCGGATGGTGTAGATGTTGTCGTGGGTCTTGCCATGCATCTGGCGAGCCTTCATACCTATGGCAATGGTGCGGTCGGTATGCTTGTCGAGCGCGACGATGGACGGCTCGTCCACGACAATCTTGTCATCGTGGATGATGATGGTGTTGGCCGTGCCAAGATCCATTGCCAGCTCTTGCGAGAGGAATGAGAAAAGTCCCATCTCTTAATTGTTTGCTTTGGTGCTTGTATGGGAAAACCCGCCACGGGATTGTCGCCCGCGGCGGGGTTGGGTTGAAAGTCTTAGTGCTTGAAGTGACGCACTCCCGAGAAGACGAGGGCCATGTCGTGCGCCTTGCAGAAGTCGATAGTCTCGCTGTCTCGGATGGAGCCGCCCGGCTCAATGACCGCAGATAGTCCCTCGGCGTGCGCGATCTCGACAGAGTCTCCGAAGGGGAAGAAGGCGTCGGAGCCCATGACCGCGCCATGCAGGTCGAGGTTGAAGTGATGAGCCTTCTCAATGGCCTGCCGGAGGCTGTTGACTCGGCTGGTCTGCCCCATGCCGCTGCCAAGGAGCTGCTTGTTCTTGGCGAGCACGATGGCGTTGCTCTTTGTGTGCTTGACGATGATTTGCGCAAAAATCATATCGTCAATCTCTGCCTGAGTAGCTTGGCGCGCGCCCTTGTTCTCGAGCATGTCGGGCGTCTCGACCTTTGTGTCGCGCTCCTGGACGAGGTAGCCGTTGAGGCATGAGCGTACGGTCTTGCCGCTGAGCTTGCTGTCTTTCTGGACGAGGATGATGCGGTTCTTCTTGGTCTCGAGGATCGCGAGTGCGTCGTCGTCGTAAGCAGGGGCGATGACGACCTCGAAGAAAATCTTGTTCATCTCCTCGGCCGTGGCCTTGTCGACGGTCCTGTTTGTGATCACAATTCCGCCAAACGCGCTCTCGGGGTCGCCAGCGAGGGCATCCTGCCAAGCCTGGAGGAGAGTTGGCCTCACCGCCACGCCGCAGGCGTTGTTGTGCTTGAGGATGGCGACGGTGGTGTCGGAGAAATCGTTGATGAGGCCTACGGCCGCGTCAATGTCAAGCAGGTTGTTATACGATATCTCCTTGCCGTGGAGCTGTGTGAACATCTCGGCGAAGTCTCCGTAGAATGCGCCCTTCTGATGGGGGTTCTCGGCGTAGCGCAGGTGCATGCGCCCATCGGCCGTCACACGGAGGCCCTCCTCCTTGTCGCGGTCGAAGTATCCGAATATGGCCGAGTCGTAGTGGCTGGAGACGCCGAACGCCTGGCGCGCCAGGTCGTAGCGGTCCTCCTCGTCGGTCTCGCCGTTCTTGGTGGCGAGGAGGTCGGCGAGCTGGGCGTATTGCGCCTTGGAGGCTACGATGACGACATCCTTGTAATTCTTGGCCGCCGCGCGGATGAGCGAGATGCCCCCGATGTCAATCTTCTCTATGATGGACTGGTGGTCTGCTCCGCTCGCAACGGTGTCCTCGAAAGGATAGAGGTCTACGATGACGAGGTCTATCTCGTTAATCTTAAAAGTCTTGAGCTGCTCGACATCTTGAGCATTGTCGCGACGCGCAAGGATTCCGCCGAAGACGCCCGGGTGGAGAGTCTTGACGCGCCCGCCGAGGATTGAAGGGTAGCCCGTGACATCCTCGACCGCAGTGACCGGCACCCCGAGGCTCTCAACGAACTTCTGGGTTCCCCCGGTAGAGTAGATTTTGACCCCAAGCCTGCCGAGCGACTTGACAATCTCGTCGAGGCCATCCTTGTGGAAGACCGAGATGAGAGCTGACTTTATTTTCTTCGAGTTAGACATGACCAATGATTAGTACTTT
>CAKVCS010000150.1 GCA_934725785.1 uncultured Bacteroidales bacterium
AAGAATACCAGCCCGGCTTGTATCCGCTCGCTTATGTTCATCTGCCCGATGAGCCGGGGTTTCGAGCCCGAGCCGGCCGCCACCACGAGCATTGAGATGATGAGCAGTCCGAGGAAGAGGTAGGAGAAGCTTGTCAGCACATTGCTCAAGCTCAGCCGCGGGTAGGTCACCACGATGTTTTGCCCGTTGTGGTGCGTTTTTATCAAGTGGGAGTACGTGTCTTCGTTCGGCATGATAGGCTGTTTGTCGGCCGTGAGCCGCGATATTGCCGGGTAGCCGAACGTCCCGTAGTGGAACACGAGCTGGCCGTTGACGTATTTGGCATACGAGTAGCCTTTCAGCTTGTTCTCGTCCAGCCGGTTGCGCTTGCTGGTCAAGAGCTCCGGGTATCCGGCTGCCTGAGGGGAGCGTTTTAGCAATATCTGGATGAACAGGCGGTTGGGTATGCTTTCGGGGCCGGGGGCGCAATTGTCATAATTCAGTTGGCATATGTAGCACGGGCGCCCGTCGCCGTCGTTTATGCAGAAGAAGTCCTCTGTCTGTTCCAGTCTTTTCCCGAGTGTGGCTGTCAGCTGTTCGAAGTATGGCACGCAGTCGGCAATGTCCCCGTTGTTGGTCATCTGTATGGTGCTGCCCGCGCCCCTGCATGGCACCACTTGAAGGTCGTAGCGCGAGAAGTACCCGTTGAAGTAGCGGTTGCGGATGTGCGTGTATATCTCGTCATGGGATAGGTCGCTCCTGCTCATCAGGCCCATGAGGGTTGAGTCTTTTGACATGGACTCGTCTATTTGTGGCAGCAGCTGCTCGGCCGTCGGGTCGTCCTCCCTGTTCATTTGGAACGACAGGTTCTCGGCAAGCAACTGCCTGTAGGCCATCTCTTTCGTCTCGTTGAGCCTCGTTATCAGTAATAGGGCGAATCCCGATGTCAACAAAATTATCCACACGAAGTGCGAGAAGCGCATGACGTTTGGCGCGGATCGCTTAATAAAGATGAATGCCAGGGCGAAAATGGTGAAGCCCAAGCCGATGGAGTACCCGCCATCGTCGAACGCGGCCAGCCCCAATCCTGCGCAGCATAGCGCCGCGATAATTAGAATGGGTGCGTAAATGCGTGTGGCGCAAGTCTTTGCTATGACCGATGCGGCTCGGTCCGCGGCAAGGGTGAACGCCATGAACGCAACGCCGATCACGCTTATCTTCAGTAGCGACGTGAGCGATGTGTCAATCTCGCCAGCATAGAGTGTCAAGCCCTGAGAATGCCTCACTATCAGCTCTATGACGCCATTGGCGGCCAGGAACGTGAGCAGGCACACCGCCGTGAGCGACGACGCCATTGCGCATTGCGCGCGCTTCCCATGCCTCGTCGTGCCAGCTTCGGCCGTTATGTTGGAGAACAGGTAGCTCCAGTGCAACAGGCACACCGACAGCAGCGCCAGATGCCACAGGGATGGAATCCACCAGTCATATGAGAACGTGAGGACGGAAAACGGCAGAGACTCGTCCATCCCGACAGGCGGCGGCAGGCGCAACGCTATGGCATACAGGCAAGCGAGCAGCCCGAGGGGGACACACAAGGCTGCCACCCTATGCCCGCGGCGGGCTACACGCGCTGCGGCTAACCTCACGCAGCGGAGCATCGCCGCGAAGCTCAATATCAAAATGACGAACGACAGGACGGACAGCCATGCGGGGGGAGTTTGCGCCCAGACTTTAGTGACAGTGAACAGGTATAGCCCGTCTGGGCCCCTTACGTCAGCGCCGTCCGGAGTGGGGTGGGGCGCTATCCCGCTTGCGGGCGGCAAGTGGAAGGCCAGGGCGAAGGAGTTCGTCAGGTAGTCATTGTCATAGGGGAACGCGCTGTATATACGCAGCAGGGCGAAAAGAGTGGTGCGGCCAACCCGCTTGGCGCATACGTAATAATATCCGTTGTCGGCCTGTAATATAGGCCCTTTCATCATGCCCGGCTTCAGGTCGGACATTGGCAGCGTGGCGTTGTGCCAGCAGGTCAGTTTTTCGCCGTCAAATATATAATACGTGTAGTCAGCCTCCGCCCTGCTTCGCCGGCATTTGGCAATGGCCTCAACTTTGCCAAGGGTGTCCCGGCCGTCGTTAATAGCCAGCGAGTCAGCCATGGCTTCCAAGGAGCTGCGCATCGCGCGGTCATGGCTGCATATTATCCGCGTCAGCCTGTCCTCCTCGCTCGCCTGGTCTTGCTCCGGTAGCCAGTGGCCGTTCAGCAGCAGGTAGGCTGCCAACAGCATCGCCGAGGCCAATGCCCACAGCGCAAGCCTGTCGGGGCGGGGCCATTCCTGTCCGCGCCTATCGCCCTTCTCCCCCTCGCCGAGTGCCGCCATGCCATCGCCCCCCTGCGTTACTTTATGTCAAAGTCGAGCAGCTTGCGCCCGCAAAGCTCGGCCTCGAGGCGGTCTCCCTCGCCAACGGGGCCTACCCCGGCGGGCGTCCCTGTGAATATCAGGTCGCCAATGCGAAGCGAGAAGTAGCGCGAGACGTAAGAGATGATGCTGTCTATGGAGTGAATCATGTCGCCCGCCACGGCTTTTTGCCTCTCCACCCCGTTCACCTTTAGCGAGAACGACAAGTCCTTTATCGGGGGCAGGTCCGCGAGCGGGATGAAACCGGACACGGCGGCCGAGTAGTCGAACGCCTTGCAAATCTCCCACGGCTGGCCTTTCTCGGCGAGTTCGCGCTGCATGTCGCGCGCGGTGAAGTCTATGCCGAGACCCACGGAGTCGTAATACCTGTGGGCGAAGCGCTCCTCTATGTGCCGCCCGAGTCGCGATATCCTGAACACCAGTTCTGTCTCAAAATCGAACCGCTCCGCCCAGTCTGGCACGTAGAATGGCATGTTGTCGCGCAGCAGGGCAGTGTCCGGCTTCATGAAAATCACGGGGTCCGCGCCCGTCTGCATGCCTATCTCGTCAGCATGGCGAGGATAGTTCAGCCCCACGCAAATAATCTTCATAGGCTCTGACTATTAGAACCTGTGCGGACCCATGGTCGGGCGTATGTTGCCCATTCTGACCCGAATGGCGGTGAGTATGCGCTTTGTGTCGCGCGAGAAGTCCGATTGCATCATCCAGTCGTAATAGCCTGGCTCGCTGCGCAGTACCATCTCGACCGACTTGCCCTTGTGCTTGCCGAAGTTGAACACCTCCACGCCGCGGTCGTCGTATACGAAGCGGCCGGCGTAGTCGACGTTGCGCGTCATTGTCGAGAAGTCCGCCAGCCCCTTCACGTCCTTGGGCAGATCCTGATACTTGTCCAGCTGCGCCTCGAACACGTCCACCGTGGCCGACGTGTCGGCGAACGCGCCGTGGGCGTCCACCAAGTCTTTGTCGCAGTAGAACTTATAGGCCGCGGTAAGGGTGCGCTGCTCCTTCTTGTGGAATATGTTCTGCACGTCCACGAAGTTCGACTTCCGCAAGTCCACGTCGTCGAAACCGTTCGCCATAAACTCGTCGGCCAGCATAGGAATGTCAAACCTGTTGCTGTTGAAGCCACCCAAGTCGCATCCCTGTATCATGTCAGCAATCTTGCGCGCCACGTCTTTGAAGAGCGGCTTGTCGGCCACGTCCGCGTCGCTAATGCCATGTATGGCTGTCGACTCCTCGGGGATGTGGATTCCCGGGTTTATGCGCTGCGTGTATGTCT
>CAKVCS010000151.1 GCA_934725785.1 uncultured Bacteroidales bacterium
GGCTGCGGCGTTAGGGCCTGTTAGGCTTATGTCGCCAATGAAATCAGCTATTGCCGAGCCTTCATAGGGCAAACCGACAAAGGAGAGCACGTTGTTGAAATACAGCAGTGCGAAAACTGCAGCAACGACCGCTATAATGCCAACCGCTATCTTCCACTTGGCCACGCCCTTGTCGGCAAACGGATCGGTTATGGTGATTACGGGATACTTGGCAATCTTGGTCAAAGTAGCGCCGAATATTATGTTCACGTATGTCTGAGCGTTCACTGCCCACCCGTTAGCGTTGAGCAACGGGCTCAAGTTGCGCTTGCGCAGGCTCATCCATGCCAACAGCATCGACGGGCCCGAGATTACGAGAATCAGCCCTATGAGGGCCAATGCCATGCCAATAGGCGTGAGTGACGTGAAGCCGTGCCATATGCTCATCAAGAACCCGCCTATGTAGCCAAGGGCTAAACCGATGGCGGCGAATATTCCGCAGAACTTGGCTATGTCGAAAGCCTCTTTCTTCGGTTGAGCCGCCTGCGCATCAGGAGCGGATGTCAGCTTTGTGCCTCCGTCTGCTATTTTGGTCATCGCCTCGTCGGCCATCTTGCTGTCTTTCTCTTGCGCAAACTTGCGGATAAGGTCGTTTATGAAGCTGCCGATCTTGCGGTATGGCGACCAAAACGCCTGGCGTATGCTTATTGGGTTGTCTATTATTTTTGTCACGGTGGCGTCCCAGTCTTGCCCGTCCCTGTCATAGAATATGGCGTTCTTGCCGACGGTCAGGTTGTCAACGTCGCCATCGGTCATCACCGCCACAATCTTCATCGACTTGTTCCTTGCTTTCGACACGCAGTCGCAGTATATCAGGAACATGCCGCTCGCCGGCGCCATCGTGTCATGTTTGCCCATGTCAGAAACCTTTATGCACAGGTCGCAACTCCGCTGGTCAATATAAAGCGTACCCGCCTGGAATATGGCGCGCACGCTGCGGTCGCTCGAGTAGAAGTCCGAGAATGTGACGAAGTTCCGCAGGAACAGGTAGAATCCCTTGTAAAGGTGCATCAGCTTGTCCACTTGCTCTATGCTTTCGGCCTCCGACGCGAGCGCGGTGTCGGAGGCGATCAGCCCGAGCAGCTCGTCTTTCCTGTTCTGGCGCAAGATTTCTCTTGCGCCCTCGGTCCCTATGCTTTCGACTGCGTCGCCGGATTTCGCACCCATCCACGCCTGGTATGCGGCAAGGCTTTCACCCGCCTCCTTCCACTCTTTCTCACTCATTGTGTCTTGACCGCCATGCTTTGGGGCGAAGACCAAGCTTCTGAATGTTTCCACTCTCTCCTGCCAGGCCGGGTTCACCGTGCTGCCGAACCTCAGCTCCGGTTTGTCCGACACCCTGGCCAGTGGATATCGCTCAAGCTCGTTTATGTCCGTCGCGAGGTTGTGCCCGCTCAGTGATGCCATCTGCTCGGGGCTCATCTCCAGGGCGGCTGCCTGCTCTTTGTTGAATGCGGCCACCTTGCAGCGCACCATGTAATCATTCACCTTGTCTTTTATGGCGGCGTATGCGGCAAAGGCGTCGGCTGTCTTGTCCCCGTAGGGGTGGGTGTCCCCGTTGGCCTTGTCGAGCCATTCGGCATAGTCTGCTACGGCTTTGTAGAACGCCTCTACGTGTCCTGAGTTTACGCCTTGCTCGCCATTGCGGTCCGTAGCCGAGCCTATTTTTTCTGCCACGAGTTTTATAAGAGCCTTAAGCCCCTCGTCGTCAGTGCTTTTCTCGGTCACTATGCCGTCTCCGTTGAGCTTCGTCTCGGCGAATATCCTGGTGCTGTCAGACGTCTCGGCAAGCGAGATGGCCTCTTTCTCCAGCTTCAGGTTTTTTAATATCTGCTTCGCGCTGTCATATAGCCTTTTGCCTTCACTGTTTTCTTGGTTTATCGCGCTTAGGGGCAGCGAGTCTTGTGGGTTGATCAGGATGTCAGGGTCTTTCAGCACCGTCGTCAGCCATTGGGCGGCCTCTACCACCTCGTGGACTCTGATTTTACCGTCGTGGTCGGTGTCCATCATCTGGAGCGTTTTCTCGTCAAACTCCAGTCCCGTCGTCGGGCAGCTCAAGACCGTCCACATCTTTTGGTCAAGTTCGGCCAGGTGGGCTATGTCTTCACCGCTGTCAATGCTGATGCGGGTCACGCCTCCAAGCTTTGTGAATTTCCAGTTGTAAGGTGTCTTCTTTTCCATTGTGTATGGCTATGTTTTTGCTTTACGCGGATATACGCATCTGAAAATATTTTTGTTTTATGCTGACAGTCTCAGTCTTCACTCACTCCTCGTCATATCTCTCCGCGGCTTTCCTGTGAAGCTCTCTCATCTGGTCGGCCAGCCATGTGGGCTCTATCACCTTGATGTTGGACCCGCGGCTCGCCAAGTGGCTTATGAAATCCGACGTGGGGCGCAGGCGCAGCTCGAAGTCTGTGTAGCTGTCGTCTTCGCCCGGCAGCTCGCGCTGGCTCCAGTGGATGGGCAGGTCGCTCATCTGTTTTGCCTCAACCCCGTAGGCCCTCACAATCACGTGCTCCACCTCTGTCCGCGTGTCGCGCATTATGCCAAAGCTGTCGCGGTAAAATTCCCAGGCCTTGAAGTTCGGGTCTATGGAAAAGTGTTCGTCCGTAATCTCCAATATCTTGATCCGGTCGAGTGAGAATGTGCGGAACTCCCGTTCATCGTGTTTCACGCCCATAAGGTACCATCTGCGCTTGAACAGTTTAACGCAATATGGCTCTATTCTGTACTTTTGAGGCGCCGGCGTGCTGTACTTCTGATAGGTTATGTCGACCGCGTTGCCGTCCTTCATGGCCTTTATAAGGTCAGACAGCCATGCCGACGAGGGTATGGACTCTATGAGGATCCTGTCGTTTATGGCCAGGCCGTCGGCCAGCAGGTTGTTAACCGAAAGGGTCGATATCATCCAGTTCCTTACGGAGTCGCCCTTTATGACGTCACTGTCGTCAAGTGAGTATCTGTAACCGTGGCTTTGCGTGCATATTATGTTTATGCCGAATATGTTGGCTATCTCGTTCTTGTGGCGGATGAAAGAGGATCGCGACATTGGGCGCCCGTCTCCTATTTCGGTGTGCGCCCACATCTTATTTATCTCTTCGAGCGTTATCCCGTTCGATTTCCGGATAACGTCTATCATCCATATGTAAAGTCTGAAAAGGTCTGGAAATGTCATATGCTCTCTTGGATTTTTCTTGGGGGGCGAGGCCTCCGTTCTTATTGCGAAGTTAATACTTTGGTGTTTCGTTTTATGGCGCGGTGCGCTTTTTTACTGCCAATTAATATATGCTCTTCCATGCCCTTACTCTCCCAGATCTTTAAATGCCACCTGCATTTTCTGCCTTTACGTATGTGGTGGTGGACGTGTTTTTGCGTAAATGCCCGAAAATATGACACCAAGGTCTTGCTTTGTCAAAAAATATCACTATCTTTGCATCGCAATTGAGAAAGAGAACTGTTTAGGTAAGAGATATATTGCGGGATGGAGCAGTGGTAGCTCGTTGGGCTCATAACCCAAAGGTCAGTCGTTCGAGTCGGCTTCCCGCTACTAAGTTGCAGGCGAGTCGCTTGCTTTTTTCTGAGATATATTGCGGGATGGAGCAGTGGTAGCTCGTTGGGC
>CAKVCS010000152.1 GCA_934725785.1 uncultured Bacteroidales bacterium
AAACGCACCCCGCTGCTGAGACAGTCCACGCCCGCGCCCCTGCTGCCGGGCCACAGACCTCGCTCCTAGCGTGTCCGCCACCGCCCGGGCCGTCGTCGTCCTCGTCATTGTCATTGCGGCGTATGGCCTCGGGGCAATGGTCGTCGTTCATCAGCACATGCATCTTGAGCATGGAGGCGTAGCAGATGGACGCCTTGATGACGCCTATGACGACCTCGCGGTGCAGGCTGATGAACTGTGCATAGCCCTTGCGCGACCACCGTTTGAACACGAGCGGCCTTCGGCGGATGCTGAATCTCTTGGCAAAGAGCATATACGGGGGGGATGAGTGTCGCGCCGATGAGACTTAGCGCATCCGCGCCTCCACCTCCTTGGACATCTGCTGTTGGACGGCCTCCGCGGCCTTGGCAGCCGCCTCGGCGAAGTCCTCGCCACTCGACGCATAGATGATGGCGCGGCTGGAGTTGACGATGAGGCCATATTTGCAGACCTCCTCGAGGCTGCCGCCCTGCGCCCCAATGCCCGGGACGAGCAGGAAGCTGTCCGGCACAATTTGGCGTATGCCCTCGAACGCCTGTCCCTGAGTGGCCCCTACGACGTACATCATCTTGTCGGCGCCCGCCCATTTCTGGCTTGTGCGCAGGACTTTCTCGAAGAGCCTCTCGCCGGCGGCATCCTCGGTGAGCTGGAAGTCGTGGCTGCCCTTGTTGCTCGTGAGGGCGAGCAGTATGACCCACTTGCCGTCGTATCCGAGGAAGGGCGAGACGCTGTCCTCGCCCATATACGGGGCCACGGTGAGCGAGTCGATGTCGAGCTCCTCGAAGAAGGAGCGGGCGTACATGGCACTCGTGTTGCCTATGTCGCCGCGCTTGGCGTCGGCAATGATGAAGTGCTGAGGGTAGTTGGCCTTGAGGTACTTAATGGTCTTCTCGAAAGCCACCCACCCTTTCACGCCGAGACTCTCGTAGAAGGCGAGGTTGGGCTTATAGGCCATGCAGAAAGGCGCGGTGGCGTCTATTATGGCCTTGTTGAAGTCGAAGATGGGGTCCTCGTGCGAGAGCAGGTGGGCGGGAATCTTCTTTATGTCGGTATCGAGGCCCACGCAGAGGAAGGTCTTGCGCTGGCGGATGGTCTCGACGAGTTGCTGACGGTTCATATCTTTATGGCGTTTTCGTTTTTTAGAGTTCGCTCTCCTTGAGCCTCTCGGCATTCTCGGCGACGATGAGGTGGTCGATGCAGTCCTGGATGTCGCCATCCATGAAGGCTCCGAGGTTGTAGATGGTGTAGTTGATGCGATGATCCGTTATGCGGCCCTGAGGGTAGTTATACGTGCGGATTTTCGCGGAGCGGTCTCCAGTGGAGACGAGGGTCTTGCGGCGCTTGGCGATGTCGTCGACGTACTTCTGGTGCTCCTTGTCGTAGATGAACGTGCGGAGTCGGCTGAGGGCCCTCTCCTTGTTCTTGGGCTGGTCTCGCGTCTCGGTACACTCGATGAGGATCTCCTCGACGACTCCCGTGTTGGGGTTTTTCCAGTTGTAGCGCAGACGCACTCCGGACTCCACCTTATTGACGTTCTGTCCGCCCGCGCCTGAGCTTCGGAAGGTGTCCCACCTGATCTCGCCCTCGTTGATCTCCACGTCGAACGGCTCAGCCTCAGGCAGCACGGCGACCGATGCCGCCGATGTGTGAACTCGGCCCTGGGTCTCGGTGGCGGGTATGCGCTGGACTCGGTGGACGCCGCTCTCATATTTTAGCGTGCCGTAGACCTTCTCGCCGGTCACGGTGCATATAATCTCCTTGAAGCCGCCCACCGCGCCCTCGGAGCAGGAGGAGACCGTGAGGTTCCACCCCTTGGACTCGCAGAACTTGCTGTACATGCGGAAGAGGTCTCCCGCGAAGAGCGCGGCCTCGTCGCCACCCGTTCCGCCTCGGATCTCGAGGACGGCGTTGCGGTCGTCCTCGGGGTCGGCGGGGACGAGCAGGAGCTTGATCCGCTCCTCGAGCTCGGGGACGAGCTTCTCGCTCGCGGCGAGCTCCTCGCGCGCCATCTCCTTCATCTCGGGGTCGGACTCGTTGGTTATGATGTCCTTGGCCTCGTCGATGGCGTTGAGGGCGTCGACGTATTGCTTGCGGACCTCGAGGATGTCGCCGAGATCCTTGTACTCCTTGCTCAGCTTGGCGTAGCGCCGCTGGTCGGCTATGACGGAGGGGTCGGTTATGAGGGTTGAGACCTCGTCGAAGCGTGAGGCGAGGCCGTCCAGCCGCTCAAGTATGTTGTTTGTTGTTGCCATTGGTTATCGTAATACTCTGTTTATCGTGCGCCACGAGGCCCATAGCCACAGCAGCAGGATGATGACTTTGGCCACCCTGTCGGTCGCCCCGTCGGCTTGCCACTGGCCGACAATGAGCGCGGCGATGCTCAGCAGCACGGCCGCGCACACGACGACTATCGCGGCGCGGGCCACCTTGCGCCTGTTGTCGCTACCCGCCATAGGCTTAGTACTCGAACGTGCCGAACTCGCTCTTGATGGTGAGCTTGTTGCCCTCGGGGCGCGCCTCTATGCGGCCGACGACCTGCGCGTCGATGCCGAAGCTCTTGGATATATCAATGACCCTCTGGGCGTCGGAGGGGTCGAGGTAGACCTCGAGGCGGTGCCCCATGTTGAAGACTTTGTACATCTCCTTCCAGTCGGTGCCGCTCTGCTCCTTGATGGTGCGGAAGAGTGGCGGGACGGGGAAGAGGTTGTCCTTGATGACGTGGACGTCCTCGACGAAGTGCATGACCTTGGTCTGCGCCCCGCCGGAGCAATGGACCATGCCGTGGATGAGGGGCCTCATCTCGTCGAGGAGCCGCTTGACGACTGGCGCGTAGGTGCGCGTGGGGCTGAGGACGAGCTTGCCGGCGTTGACAGGGCTGCCGTCGACGGGGTCCGTGAGGCGCAGCGCGCCTGAGTAGACGAGGTCGGACGGGACGGCGGCATCGTAGGTCTCGGGATATTTATGGGCGAGGTATTTGGCGAAGACGTCGTGGCGCGCGGAGGTGAGTCCGTTGCTGCCCATGCCTCCGTTGTACTCGTGCTCGTAGGTGGCCTGCCCGAAGGAGGCGAGGCCAACGATGACGTCACCGGCCTTGATGTTGGCGTTGTCGACCACGTCCTTGCGCCTCATTCGGCAGGTGACGGTGGAGTCGACAATGATTGTGCGGACGAGGTCGCCGACGTCGGCGGTCTCGCCTCCGGTGGCGTAGACCCCCACGCCCATCTGGCGGAGCTCGGCGAGGAGCTCGTCGGTGCCGTTGATGATGGCGGAGATGACCTCGCCGGGGACGAGCATCTTGTTGCGGCCGATGGTGCTGGAGACGAGTATGTTGTCGACGGCGCCTACGCAGAGGAGGTCGTCGATGTTCATGATGAGCGCGTCTTGCGCGATGCCTTTCCAGACGGAGAGGTCGCCCGTCTCCTTCCAGTAGGCGTAGGCGAGGCTGCTCTTGGTGCCGGCGCCGTCGGCGTGCATTATGTTGCACCACTCGGGGTCTCCGCCAAGGATGTCGGGGATGATCTTACAGAAGGCTCTGGGGTAGAGGCCCTTGTCGATGTTCTTGATGGCGTTGTGGACGTCCTCCTTGGCGGCGCTGACGCCGCGCAGGGTGTATCT
>CAKVCS010000153.1 GCA_934725785.1 uncultured Bacteroidales bacterium
GCGTTATCCCGTGTGGGAAGAGGGCGGTGAGCTGTCATGCCGCATTTAGTACTGCAGGCTTGGGCGGCGGCCAGTAGAGCGCAAGTTCTACTGGCCGCACCTTGTCAAAATGATCGACGATTGGTCTTCGTCATCCTTTCACCCCCAGCAACCCGCCGACCTCCTCCACGCTGACGTTTATGGCTTTGTCGTGTCGTACTTAATATTCCGCCTCACATTTTGATTCTCCGCGTCATGTCATCGCTGTGCGGTTGAGCATGGTGTCAACGTGCAAAAAGTATTATCGGTATTCTCACCCCCCTTTTTTCACCGTACCTTTGCGCTGGTATTCATAAGAGTGTAATGTTCCCTCGGAAGAGGCGACTTCAGCTTAATCTACGCAATGGCCAGTCTATTCCACACGTCTACCACCGACCGTCTTCTCGCCCAGCTCCGAGGCGGGGAGGGCCTGTCGCTGCGCCAGCAGGTGCTGCTCACGGCTTTGCTCAGCGTGCCCTCTATGCTCGCTCAGTTATCCCATGTCATCATGGAGTATATTGACGCGTCCATGGTCGGCAGCCTTGGGGCCGACGCCTCGGCATCTGTCGGCATCGTGGCCTCAAGCGCATGGATGGTGTGGGGGGTGTGCAATGCAGCCGCGGCCGGGTTTAGCGTGCAGGTGGCGCATCTTGTCGGGGCGCAGAACTTTCATGGGGCTCGCTCCGTTGTCCGCCAGGGGCTTGTCGCGACCCTTGTCTTCAGCATCGTGATCTCAGTCTTGGCTCAAGGTGTGAGCGGCGGGCTGCCGCATTGGCTTGGTGGCGGCGATGAGATATGCGGCGGTGCGGCGGATTATTTCCGCATAGTGGGTCTGACGCTCCCGTTCTCGCAAGTGGTCATGCTTTGCAGTGGTGTGTTGCGAAGCAGTGGTAATGTGGTCGTGCCCAGCCTTACGAATGTGGGGCTTTGCGTTCTCGATGTGCTTTTTAATTTTCTCTTTATATTCCCGACCCGGCATGTCAGCGTTTTCGACTTGGATGTATCTGTCCCCGGTCTCGGACTCGGAGTACGCGGGGCGGCCCTTGGCACCATGGTCTCCGAGGTCGTCGTCGCGGCTTTCCTTTTGTGGTATGTCTTCCGTCGTTCCTCCGTGTTGCGGCTAAGCGCCGAGTGTGGCTCTTTTCTGCCGCGTCGCGAGTGCCTTGCCCGCGCGGTGAGGATTTCACTGCCTATGGGAGTGCAACATGTCGTCATGACCAGTGCGCAGGTGGTCAGCACTACTATTGTCGCTCCGCTTGGCAAGATGTCGATAGCCGCCAATTCGTTTGGGGTCACGGCCGAGAGCATCTGCTACATGCCCGGCTACGGTATTGCGGATGCGGCCCAGACGCTCGTGGGGCAGAGCCTCGGGGCGGGTCGCCGGCATCTCATGAGGGGGTTCGCGCGCGTGGCGGTCTTGATGGGCATGATGGTCATGGGCATTATGGGTGTCGTCATGTACGCTGGCGCGCCGACTATGATGGGGCTGCTCTCGCCTGTCGGCGAGATCCGCGAGCTCGGTGTCGAGGCGTTGCGCATCGAGGCCTGGGCGGAGCCTATGTTCGCCGCCGCCATTGTGTGCTATGGCGTTTTTGTGGGCGCTGGCGACACTCTCAAGCCTTGTGTCATGAACCTTGTCAGCATGTGGCTCGTGCGCCTCACCTTGGCGTGGTATCTTGCCCCGGCCTACGGGTTGGCTGGTGTGTGGACTGCCATGTGCATAGAGCTGTGCTTCCGTGGGGCCATCTTCCTTGCCAGGTTGCGCTGGGGCGGGTGGGAGGCATCCTACGGTCCCGTGGCGCGATAGCGTAATATGGGTATCTGCTGTTCCATGCCCCATTCCTATCTTTGCCTCGACTACTTCCGTAGACTGAAAAAATATATTGACAATATGCAGATTATTAAGAATCAAGAGTTTGAAGGCGAACGTCCTCTTTATCGCGCCGCCGACCTACGTCTCGAGAATGTCACCATCCACAAGGGCGAGAGCAGCCTGAAAGAGACGAGGAACATCGAGGCCGAGGGCTGCCGCTTCGAGGGGAAATACCCCTTCTGGTGTTGCGACGGATTCAAAATCAACGACTGTTTCTTCACCGAGGGCGGACGGGCTGCCCTGTGGTACTCGCGAAACCTCGTAATGACAAACACCATAGTCGAGGCCCCAAAGATGTTCCGCGAGATGGATGGAGTCAACCTCCAGAACGTCAAGCTGCTACATGCCGCCGAGACGCTGTGGCACTGCAAGAACGTAAAGCTCAAGGATGTCGAGGTGAACGAGGGCGACTACATATTTATGCACTGCGAGAACATCGAGGTCGACAATCTCACCCTCAATGGCAACTACTCATTCCAGTATTGCAAAAACGTGGTCATCCGCAACTCAACCCTCAACACGAAGGACGCTTTCTGGAACACCGAGAACGTCACCGTTATAGACTCTACGCTCAACGGTGAATACCTCGCCTGGTACTCCAACCGCCTCACTCTAATCAACTGCAAGGTCATCGAGACCCAGCCTCTCTGCTATGCCGACAATCTGAGGCTCGTCAACTGCGAGATGGCCCCCGATGCCGACCTCGCTTTCGAGTATTCCGAGGTCGAGGCGGACATCCGAGGCGCGGTAACGTCGGTCAAGAACCCGCGCTCCGGCCACATCGTGGCGGACTCCATAGGCCAGGTCATCATTGACGAGAACATCAAAGCCCCGGCCAACTGCTTGATAGAGGAGCGCAATTAGTTATATTCGCGTAGTCGGGTTTGGGCCGCCTCGCATGGGCTGAACGACCATTGCGAGGCGGCTTCGTGTCAAGCCCGGAGCCAAGACCCGCAATCATCGGCGGGTAGCGCAACCGCATAACTTCATATCTCGACAATGACTTACGATTTCGATGAGCGTGTGTCGCGCGGCGGCACGAATTGCTACAAGTGGGATGTCGATCCCGCCTCCGACGGGGTTATACCTCTTTGGGTGGCCGATATGGATTTCCGCGCCGCGCCCAAGATTATCGAGGCGCTCCATGCCCGCGTGGCGCACGGGGTCTTTGGCTACACAAAGGTCCCGCGGGGCTTCTATGACGCCATTGTCAATTGGTACGTGCGCCGTTACGGCTGCCACTACGACGCCGACTCCATCATATACACGTCGGGCGTCGTGCCGGCAGTCTCGGCCATCATCAAGGCCCTGGCGGGCGAGTCGGGGTGCGGCGTCCTCTTGTGCACCCCCGCTTACAATTGCTTCTTCTCGAGCATTCGCAACAACCGGTGCCACGTGGTCGAGAGCAAGCTCGTTGAGAGGGGCGACACCTACGACGTCGATTTCGATGACTTCGAGCGCAAGGCCGCGCTGCCCGACACCAGGATTTTCCTCCTTTGCAGCCCACACAACCCCGTAGGGCGCATATGGACAAAGGACGAGCTACGCCGAATGGCGGAAATATGCAGGCGTAATGGGGTCACCGTCATCGCCGACGAAATACATAGCGGCATAATAATGCCGGGCCGCGACTTCACGCCCTACGGCAATATCGGGGACGAGTATCAAGACGGTTGCGTCATAACGTCGTCCTGCTCCAAGAGCTTCAACCTGGCCGGCTTGCAGATAAGCTACATAAT
>CAKVCS010000154.1 GCA_934725785.1 uncultured Bacteroidales bacterium
GCACACACCCAAGGCATGCGAGACTGAGCTGGATACTCCCACCCGGCAGCCTATCCCCGCGCTAAGCTTGCGCAGCCCGATAGAGCCGCTGAAATCAGGGGTGACGGAGTAGAAGCCATTCTCGGGCATGTCGCCATCGAGCGTAAGATGATATTGCGGGTAATAGCCCGTCGTGGATATAAGCCCGCCGCAAGTCTCATACCTGTCCTTCACAAGAAGCTGGGCTTCGGCCTGGGCCGCGACCTCAAACGTGGAGGCTTGGCTCAATGGCGCACGGAAAGTGACTCGCAGCGGAAATTGGAGCATTGTTGCGCGCTGCCGCTCGGCTACGGCATCCAACGTGAGAGTGTGGGTGAACGTCTCCCCGTCTTTATCAATGGCGGCAGGAGATACGACGACGTCGCTTGTCTCCGTCCGCGATGCGCAGGAAGAGAACCCGACACCCGTGCCGACGAGCCACGAGCTTGATAATGGGAAGTCATAATCGAGGCTGAGCGAGAAGCCCGGGCGCGCCCCATTTATGGACACCGCGCCGCCACCCAATGCGGGGTTGAGGCTGTGAAGCCCGCCACCGACTCGCAAAGAGAGATAACCCGCCACGCTGTCAGGACGCGCGGCTGAGGCATATGCGGAAAAGAGCGACGCTAAGCACAGAACCCCCACCCTGCCCCAAATTATTGACATTCTCATAAGCTGGCTTTATTGATTTACAGAGAGTCTTAAGGTCAGAGGAGCGCGATGAGAACCACTTGGACAATGACCACGCGCACGAACATGCAGAGCGGGTAGACGGTGGCGTAGCTGAGCGAAGGGGCGTCGCCGCGGACAGTGTCATTGGCATAGCCAAGAGCCATGGGGTTAGCCATGCTGCCGCACAAGATGCCGCAAACCGTGCCGAAACCGAACTTTCGCATCTTGAGGAGCAAAGCCCCGACAAGAAAGACCGGGATGACAGTAAGCGCGAGGCCTAACCCGAGCCACAGGAGCCCCTCGGGGCGTATGACCGTATGGAAAAACTGCGGGCCGGAGTCGAGACCGAGGCAGGCGAGATAGAGCGAAAGGCCAAGGCGGCGCAACATGAGGTTGGCACTGCGCGTGGTGAAGGTGATGATATGGAACGTCGGGCCAAAGGCGCCCGCGAGGATGCCGACGATGATAGGCCCGCCCGCCATGCCGAGCTTGACAGGGATGGAGATGCCCGGGATGCTGATGGGGATGGCCCCGAGGCCGAGGCCGAGCAAAATGCCGAGAAACATGGAGCCGAGATTCGGCTCGTTGAGATTCTGCACGGCGTTGCCAAGATATTTCGCGGCATTGTCAAGAGCCTCTGCCTTGCCGACAGTGGTGAGCCTGTCGCCATACTGCAGCTGGAGGTCGTATGTCGCGAGGAGTCGGATGTCTCCGCGGGTGACTCGGCTGATGTTGACCCCGTAGGTGCTGCCGAGGTGGAGATGTCCAAGACGCTTGCCGTTGAGCGACGGGTTGGACAGGACTATGGTGCGGCTCTCAATCTGCCCGTCGACCTTGTTCCAGTCAATGCCCTCCTTGTTCCAGTCCTCCGTAGATCGGCTGCCGAACAGAATCTCGAGAGCCGACACCTCGCGCTTGGTGGTCACGGAGAGCACACTGTCCCCGTTGAGAAGCACCGTGCTGGAGGACGGGACGATGACCTCGTCGCCTCGCCAGACGCGCGAGACGATAAACTTAAGGTGGCTCTGATCCGCAATCTGCCCGAGCGTCTTCCCGTTTATGCCCGGGTTGACGACATCGAACAATGCCACGAACGTCTCATCGGACGCATATTGCGACTCCTCGGCGTCCAAATCTCCCTTTACGAAAATCTTCCTCAGCAATATCATGGCAAGGATGACCCCGACCACTCCGAGCGGATACGTGATGGCGCATCCGAGCGCGGCGCCGCCCCCCGAGAGTCCGAACTGCTTGAGTGTCTGCTGGGCAGCGCCCAACGCGGGCGTGTTGGTCGTGGCGCCACAGAAGATACCCATCATCTCGGGAATGCCGACCCCGGCGGCCTGCCAAAAGACGACAGTGAGCAGGATGCCGACGAGAATGAGCGACAGCCCCCAGAGGTTGAGCTTCATGCCATCCTGCCGCAGCGAGTTGAAGAAGCCAGGGCCGACCTGGAGGCCGAGGGCGTAGACGAAGATGACGAGGCCGAACGTCTCGGCATAAAGCAGCACGTCATGATTGAGACTGAAGCCGAGATGACCGGCAAGGATGCCTATGAAAAAGACAAACGCCACACCGAGCGAGACCCCGCAGAGGCGGAGCTTGGCCAGCGCGAGCCCGATGGTGACTATTATGGCGAGGACGGCCACCGACTGCTCGGGCGAGTGGGCCGTCATAAGATCGGTCAGAAATTGCAAAACGTACGACATTTATAAGGTAACGACATTGCCCACAAGGCGGACGCGCGGCGAGGCGGCCTTGCGGCTTAAGCCGCAAGCATAGTCACAACGCCCACACGCGGCGCGAAGTTACAAAAAGAACATGCACCGAAGAACCCTCGACAGATTCCCCGGCGCATGTTTCAGTCAAAGGGGGCTACACTCCGCCCCGCTTAGTAAGCAGCATTCTGCGGGTCGAACTCAGTCCAGCCGTCAAGCCAGTTGTCGGCGGCGGAGAGAGCTCCTATGTAATCGACCTGCGCGAAGCCGTCAAGCTTTGAGGCCGAGAAGTCGGCGGCAGAGAGCAGCGGGCTGCCCGCGGCGGGCATGTAGGCTGCGCCGACCTTACTGTCGGGCATGGTGAGCCCGAGCGAGGAGGCCTCGCACTGCTTGTTGCCCTTCTGGGCGAGGAAGAAAGTGTGCGAGAAGGACACTTGGCTCTCATCGTAGGTCTTCGAGGCGTAGTCATAGAGGGCGTCGGCGGTGGCCTTGTTGCAATCGGCACCAAGAAGATCCATGCCGGCGAACCATATGTTGTTGAGCGTCAGCTGACCGTCTGAAGCCATCCTCTGTGTGTTGCCCTTCTCGCTGTCGAGGATGAGGCCGATGGGCCACCCTATGGCCACAGAGTTGAAGCAAGAGAGGCGAGAAGAGCGGCGGATGTGCATAGCGGCCTGGAACTTGCCAAGCGAAGAGCCGTTGTTGGGGTAGACGGAGCCGCCGTTGATGTAAGAGTCGTCGTTTTTGAAATTGGCATCCTGCCCGATGGGGCCTATGAACGTAACGTTGCTGAACGTGGCCGTGGTGTAGGGCTCGACAGAGGCTCCGTCGGCGCAGTTGTCACTCTCGAAGCCGTTGGAACGGCTGGTGTCGGCCAGGCGCGGGTCGCGGACGGAGAGGCAGAACTGCACTCGGCCACTGAAACCATTGTCCGTGTCGAACTCGTCATCCCAGCCCTTGTAGGCCACAAGGTGATCGCAGCAGACGGAGCCACCGAACCACTCGAAGCTGTCGTCATTACAATATGAGACCTGGACGTGGTCGATCTTGGTGGCAGAACCGACAGAGCCGAGCGTGAGGCCGTTGATCTCCTTGTCGGCGGCAAACGGGTATCCGGCGAACTCAATTCGCACGTAGCTGATGATGCCGCTGTTGTCGGCATCGTCGTCGCCACCATGCTT
>CAKVCS010000155.1 GCA_934725785.1 uncultured Bacteroidales bacterium
GTTCACTTGAATCTCACCCTTTATTGCTTTCATCACGTCCATATCGGCATAGAGCTTGCCCACATGGAGCAGGGTGTCGCCCTCAAAGCGGCCCTGGCCTATCACGTCAATCTGGCTTATGCCGGCGCGCAGGCTCGGGAAGCTGCTGAAGATGGAGAGAGAGAAGTCGCCGAAGTCTACCTTTGCATCCTTTACGTACTCGTTCACGATGCTTTTGGCATAGTTTTCGACCTCGTCACTGAAAAATGTAGGTACAATGACCAGCGCAAGCGCTATGATGGCGACAAGGCCACCTATCACTCCGCCAATGATCTTAAATACTTTTCCCATGTTTTTCGGATATAAGGATTGTTTGTCGTTTTTACGAAATATTCCGCCGTGTGTTCAGCTTCCGAGTCTGCTTATTTGAACAAGTCGAGGTCTTTGCCCAGCTGTTCGCCAATCTCCTCCTCGGGGATGAACTTCCATTGCCCTGTCGGCTCCAGCGTCATCTGGTTGCCTTCCTTGTACTGCTCCTCGAAGTCGCCTATTATCAAGCCGCGCAAGTCCGTGTCAAAACTCTTCAGCACCCTGTGCTTTATCTCTTTGAACGGTATTTTGGCTCCGAACTCAAGGTGGCCGCCGCCGCCGTTGGCGCGGTAGCTGTTGAGCGCCACCTTATATGTCTTGCGCTTGTCGAAACGCTTGCCGTCAGACATGCTTATAATCTTTACCCTGTCGCCCTTGTCGGCGGTCACGTCGACAGTGTATATTATGCCGTCTGCCGAGTCCAGGTTATAATAGTTGTTCTCCAGTCGGCCGAACTTGTTGATGCGCAAGACGTGGCCCGAGGTCTCGGGATTTTGTATCCACTTGTCGTAGCTGTACTCCAGGTAGTCTTTTATCTCCTTGCCTGTCATTCTGACAAGGCAGAGGGTGTTCTCGTATTTATACAGCGCGAACATTCGTCCCACCGTCAGGTTGCCCTTGGGCAGTGAGGCGTTGATCAGCAGCGGGGCCGACATGCTTATGTCAGCGCCTGTGTGCTTCAGCATCGTCTTGTGGACCACGTCGACGAAGGCCGAGCTGCCGCCGAGGCTCTCATATGCGCGCACTGGAGAGGTCAGGTCCGCTATCACCTTGCGTGTGTAGGACTTCACGGCCAGCTGCTGGGGCAGGAACACCCTGTCATACTCCTTTGACGGCTCGAAGCTCTTCATCGCGATGAGGGTTGTCTTGCACTGCGGCGTGCCGTCTTTGCCAAACGTTATGGTTAGCAGGCCGGCGTTGCGGGCGGCTGTGCCGGCGTCGAGCACGGGCACCTTCCGGCCCGACGGGCTGGTCACCTCCTTGTTGTAGAGCTTGTGGTCATGGCCTATCAGCACGGCGTCGAAGCCTTCCACCCTTTCTGCCACCAGCACCGAGGCGTTCTCGTTTTTATACGTCGACGCGTCCTGATTCCCATATGTGTAGTCAAAGCCCGAGTGGAACAGGCCGATCACCGCGTCCGGCTTCTCCTCCTCGCGCACTTTCTTCACCCAGTAGTTGGCCGACTCCACCATGTCGTCGAAGCCCATCCCGCTCCAGAAGCTCTCATCGAGCCAGTGCGGTATGTATGGGGTGGTAAGGCCGATGACTGCTATGCGCTTGCCGCCGCGCTCCAATATGGTGTATGGGGTGAAGTAGGGCTTGCCTGTCTTCTCGTTCCTTATGTTCGCGCTCAGGAGAGGGGCGTTCATCTCTCGGCCGACCTTGTCGTACACCCTGTGGCGGGCCTCGATGTCGTGGTTGCCTACGCCTACCGCGTCATATTTCATATAGTTGAATATGCGCGCCATCACGTTCTGCCCGGCCGTGTCGATGTTGTTGTAGTAGTACACGGCGGGCGAGCCTTGCAGGAAGTCGCCATTGTCCAGCAATATCACGTTCTCCGATGTGTCGCGGACCGCGCTCACGTATGTGTACACGTTGGCAAGGCTGTATGGGGCCACGGTGTCGCGGACGAAGTCGTAGTTGAACACGGCCCCGTGTACGTCAGTCGTGTATATGACGCTTATAGTCTGCGACGTGGCGACAGAAAGCGATGCCGCGGCTGCCGCAATGGTGGCAAAGATCCTATTCATTTGTCTTCGGGCTGTTTAATTGTCAAACGTAATCTTAAAGGCTGGGCGAATAGCCACAATCACGCTGTCGTCGACGAATTCGTAGCCTACGAGCATGCTTTTCACCTTCTTCGTCATCACCTTTTTCTCGGGGTCGAATCTCCAAGCCTCGCGGAATCGTATTCCCGCCACCTTGTCATGCGAGTAGCGGGGGTCTGTCACCTCGCGCTCTTTGATGGTCTCGAGGCTCAGCGTATCGCCGTTCTCGTCCGTCACGATGGCGTGATGCTGATACACCGACGCGAAGACCGAGTCGACGAACGCCTCGCGGTCAAAGTCGTCATACAGCTCGTGCGCGTAAGGGTCGCGCATGTCTTGCGGTTTCAGGAACACCATGTACTCGATGATGTTCTCCGCGGCAGACTCTTCTTTCTGGGGCTCGCGCACGTCGCACGCCGTCAGGCACACGGCCGACGCCATTGTCGCCACCAGCACTCTCTTTAGTGTCGGCATCTTTTTTATCTTGATGGTTTGAATGTCATTGGTTTAGCTCCATTGAGGCCTGTGAGCGACCCGTCTTTCTGGGTCAAGACTCCGCTCACGTACGTGCGTGCCACCCTGTGGTTGAGCATCACACCCTTCAGAGGCGTCCATCCGCACTTGTAAGCCACTTCGCCAACCACGAATGGCTCCCTGCTGACGAGGGCGAGGTCAGCCCACTGCCCTGTACGGATGTGTCCGCGGTCGCCTATCCCGTAGAGGTCAGACACGTCTTCGGCCATTCGCGCGGCTACGGTGGGGTAGTCCCACCACCCCTCGTCGGCCAGGCGGAGCATGAGTTGCATCGAGTGCTCGATCATCGGCATGCCCGACGGTGTGTGCCAATAGTCGTGCCCCGTCTTCTCGCCCAGTGTGTGGGGGGCGTGGTCTGTGCCTATTGTCGTTATGATGCCGGCCGACACGGCCATGCGCAGGGCGTTGCGGTCGGCCGACGTCTTGACCGACGGGTTGCATTTTATGAGCGGCCCGAGCGTGTCATAGTCCTCCGTGTGAAACCACAGGTGCGCTGGGCAGGCCTCGCCCGTCACGCGGCGGTTGGGCCCGTTGTCAAGCAGGTCGAGCTCCTGCCGGGTCGTTATGTGCATTATGTGCAGGCGCGCCCCGGTTTCGCGCGCCAGCTCGGCAGCCCTGTGGCTTGAGGCGTAGCACGCCCGGCGCGAGCGGATGTTCGCGTGCTCGCGCCAAGGGACGCCGTCGCCATATTTCGCCCGCGCAGCCTCACTGTCCGCCCTTATTATGCCCTCGTCTTCGCAGTGGGCGGCTATTATGGTGGGGGCTTCTGTGAATATCTTGCGCAGGGAGGCGTCCGAGTCTACCAGCATCCCGCCGGTGGACGAGCCCATGAACACTTTTATGCCGCACACTCTCGTGTAG
>CAKVCS010000156.1 GCA_934725785.1 uncultured Bacteroidales bacterium
GATTCCACTTGCCGCCCGCTATCTCCTTGTTGTAGTGGCGAGTGAGGAGAGAGTCGAGCCCATAGCATGCCTTGACCTTGTCCGCCCATTGGTTGGCCGCCACGTCGCCCTTGGCCGCGAGGCTCTTGTTCATAGCTACGGAGTAGTACATGTCATAGAGGTTGGCGCACGCCACTATCGGGAAGAGGACGAGCTCGTCATACGCGTCGGCGTAGGCCTTCGGCAGCAGGTAGCCCGTGCGGAGGGCGCGGCTCTCGAGGGACCTGTAGTCATCGCGGACTCTCCTCCACTCGTCATAGTTGTCGAGGCTGTAGGTCTGGTCGTCGAGCATCTCGGGCGTGCGGCGGCTGTTGTACTTGGTGTAGAGGGCTATCATGTCCGCAATCTCCTCGGCATGGGCCGCGCCGAACTGCGTCTTGCAGAAGTCGACAGTGTGCTGGCGGATGTCGGACGCCTTCATCTTCTCGGGGTTCCACGCCAGGTCGAGGAAAAACTGTATCGGGTACTCCATCGGCTTGAGATCGCCGACGTTGAGAATCCACATCTGCCTCACTCCGTGCTGGTAGCAGAGCTCCATCTGGTCCCATATGCGCTCGACTTGGCTTACATTCAGCCACTTGTAGTTTCGCGGGTCACCGACGTAGTCGACGTGGTAATACATTCCGTAGCCGCCCTTGCGTGGCTTGGCGTTCAAGTCGGGCAGGCGGCGGACGTTGCCCCAGTTGTCATCGCAGAGCAGGAGCGTGATGTCGTCTGGCACCCGCATGCCCTTCTCGTAATAGTCCAGCACCTCCTTGTATAGAGCCCAGACCTGCGGCACCTTGGATGCCCTGGTGTCCATGACGTCGGCAATAATCTTGCGCTGGCGGTTCACAATCTTGGTCAGCAGGTCGATTTCCGTGCTTGCGCCCATCGGCTCGTCGCCATCGCCGCGCATGCCTACGGTCACCACCGTCTCCCAGTCCTTGCACCGCTCGATGCCCGAGCGCCAGAACTTCTCCAGGTTGTCCTGGTTCGTCTTGAAGTTCCAATCACCTACCCCCCTGCGCTTCCAGTCCTGCTGGGCGAGGGCCATGGGCTCGTGGTGCGACGTGCCCATTATTATGCCCATCTCGTTGGCCAGCGGTCCGTTCTCCTTGTCGTCGTCATAAAAAGCCGACGCCCACATGGCCGGCCACATGAAGTTGGCCTTGAGGCGGAGCAGCAGCTCGAAGACATGCTCGTAGGCCACGTGGTTGACGCCTCCGAACTTGTCTATGCACCACCAGCCGAAAGAGGGCCACTCGTCATTAATGAATATTCCGCGGTACTTGACCTTGGGGCAGCCTTCGGTAGACACCCCGCAGTCGAGGGACACGTCGGCCCTTTTTTCTACCGGCACGTCGGCCCACCAGGTCCACGGCGACACGCCGAGCCTCTGGCTGAGGGTGTAAATGCCGTATATCGTCCCGCGCTTATCGGCACCGGCTATCACCACCCGGCTCGGCTCGACGGCGAGCACATGCTTCTCGGCCGAGTCGCGCAACGCGGCATCCGCCACGCCAGCGGCCTTGAAAAACTCATCGCCATATTGGCTTATTACAATCTGCCCCCTCGAGGCGTCAATCTTGTTAACAATGGCCGGGCGGCGTCCGCACACCATCTCAATGTCGCCCGCCAGGCTGTTCACGGCGCGCAACACGCCCTTGTCAGCCTCGGCCGAGACGCATATCTCGGCAGGCTGGCCCGCGCTTATCACGTTGAACGACTGAGCGAGGGCGGCGAGAGGAGCGACAGCCGCAAGCGCAAATATCGAAAGCAATTTGTTCATGACAGGATAATGATTTAATCCCGCCGGGCGTGAGGCCCGGCAATAGTAGTGACTACGTTAATACTCGTAGAGCTTGACGTGGAGAATTTGGAAATCGTCGACGCCGATGCGCACGTGCCTGCCCTGATGATCCTCGTCGCCGTTGAGCCTCTTGACGCGCTTCATCGAGCCGTCCTCTTGAGGCTCGACCACGTCGACCGACAGGATGCCGACGCGCTTCACGCCGCGCCAGTCCACCCTGCTCTCGTCGGCCGTCCTCCCGCTCTGGTCGGCAAGCACGAAGCCGTCCTCGCCAAGAGCGAGCTGCGTCTCCTTGGCTTTGGCCTCGGCCTCCGCGAGGCTGGTGAACGTCAAGACTACGCCCGAACCCGCCACCAGATACTCACCCTTGGCGAGGCGGACCACGATGGCGCCCGCGGCGGGCCACTTGGATCCGTCGGTAGCCCTGGGGTCCCACGGGAGCGTGAAGAAATGGCGCGCCTCGACCTTCATACCATCCTCCGTCCAAGAGTCGACCTGCGCCTTGTCCGTGAAGAGAAGTCCGCGCCTGTCGGGGTGCGACGCGAGGGTCGGCGTAAGCTTGGCCAAGACGGCGTAAGCCTTTGAGAGCTTACACCCGGCAGCGTTATACTCAATGGCAAACGGGCTGACGCCCATGGCGTTGTGACGGCCGATGGCGTAGAAGGCCTGCGCGCCGTTGTCCTCGTTGCGGTGCATCTCGGGGATGAACAGGGCGTTGCCACACACGGCGTACTTGGCCACCCAGCCCTCAAAGCCGCTGTCATATATGTCTGGCGATATGAAATCGAGCGACGGCGCCCCCGCCCGCCACATGTCTATGAGATGGGCCAGCGGGCCCGCGGCGGGATACTGCCCCGGTCGGCGCCCGCGGCTGTTCATCGCCGCGTTGACATAGAGCGGGCAAGAGACGTGACGGCGGGCCACGTCGGCCAGCTTGCCCACGTAGAGCGCATACTGGTAAGCCTGAAACACCTCGTCGGCAAAGACGTCAGTGCCGAAAAGGTCGGCCCAGGAGCCGGAGAGCTTGCCGCCATGGTCTGCCCATAGCTTGGCCAGCTCGGGGTGGAGGCTCTTCCTGTTCTTTTTCAAATAGCTCACGAGATCGGCGGGCACGGCGGAGCGGAACAGCCTCTCGCTCTCGGGCGAATAGTCCCTCGCGCTCTCAAGCATACCTATCTCGTTCTCTATCTGGAGCATCACCACGGTGCCGTCCTTCTCCGCGTCGGCAATGTGCTCCACGAAAGCCTCGAAAGCCCTGGCGTCGGCATTGAAGACAGACGGGGCCACGCAACTGGCAATCTCCATCGTCTTACCCGACTCGGTGCGCGCCCTGGGGAACCGCTTCACGTCCGCCTTGAACCAATCGGGCGCATAGCAGCTCATGGAGTTCTTCCAGGCGCCGAACCAGAGGAAGACTACGTGGAGGCCGTTACCCCTCGCCGCCGACAACACCTTGTCGACCTGGTGGAAGTCGAACCTGCCCTCCTCCGGCTCCATAAGATCCCAATAGGCGGGGGCAAGCACCGTGTTGAGCCCCATAGCCTTGAGCTTTGGGAACGTGGCGTCGACCTCGGCGTCGGACGAGGCCGTAGAGTTGCCGAGCTCCCCTCCGAGGATTATGAATGGCCGCCCCCCAAGGGTCAAGCTTCTTGCGGAACCCCAGCCCT
>CAKVCS010000157.1 GCA_934725785.1 uncultured Bacteroidales bacterium
GGCAGGCCTCGGCCTCGCTCGCCGAGAGCGTCTGGCCAGAGCTTAGCAATGCCAAGCAGGCTGGCGCTAAGGCCGACAGCGGATATGTCGTCAAGCCGTTTAGCGAGATCAACAGCAAGTACTCCGACTTTTGCCCAGTCTATGTGGGCGACGGGTTCGATGTCGTATATTTCTCCTCTTTACGCACCCAGAAGAAGAAAAAACGGGCGAACAAGATAACAGGCCAAGGAGGCTCGACAATCTACATGTCGAAGGTCGACGGGCGCGGCAAGTGGACCGTCCCGCAACCGCTCGATGAGCCCTTTGGCGCCTCGGGCAATGATGACGGGGCGGCTTTCGTCTCGGCCGACGGACGAACCATGCTTTTCACGCGCTGCCCTGTCAACAATCAGGATGGTTGCCCCGTCCACGCCTATGAGGTGCGCCGAGAGGGTGGACGGTGGTCCGACCCAGTGCGCATAATGCCGGGGGCTGACTCTACTCTGATGGTGGCTCACCCCGCTCTCTCGCCCGACGGGCAGGTGCTCTACTTCGCAAGCGACCGCGAGCAGGGGTCTTTCGGCGGACTGGACATATGGAAGTCGCTGCGGAACGTAGACGGCTCCTGGGGGCCGGCGCAAAACCTCGGCCCGATGGTAAATACGGCAGGAGACGAGGAGTTCCCTTCTGTTCGTCAGGACGGGACGTTATATTTCAGCAGCAATGGCCACAAGGGCTTTGGCGGGCTTGACCTGTTCAAGGCCGTCGACAATGGCGACGGGCGTTACACGGTGTCCAACCTCGGCCTCCCGATCAACAGTGCGGGAGATGACTTCGGCATCACGTTCGTCGGCATGGCCGAGGAGGGGCTCTTCTCGAGCAACAGGGGCAACGCCAAGGGCTACGATGACATTTACTCGTTCTACTTGCCGCCGGTCATTCTGACAATAGAGGCGCGCGTAGGCCAAAGTGGCAAAAACGCCTTCGATGACGGCAACACGAAGCCGCGAAGCCGTGTGCTCCGTCCGTCTCCGTCGGCCTCCGCGACGCGGGAACCGGCAAATGCCAAAGACGTGATGACCGATGATGAGGCTGCCCTGGCGCTCGCCTCCGTGACGCTCAAGATGTCATCGCCCGCTTATGATGCCGTGGCCCCGAAGGTGCCCGACTCGTCAAACGGCGGCACCACGGTGAAGGTGACGACGCCTGTCTCCACCAAGGGCTCTAAGTCGGCAGCTTCCGCCAAGAAAGGGACATCAGCGAAGAAGTCCACGGCCGCAAAAAAGTCGGCGACGAAGTCCAAGACAGCTTCTACGACTAAAAAAACGTCATCGGGCAAGTCTTCTTCATCGGCTGTTGCCAAGAAGGCAACCACGGCTTCCGCCGCCCCGACTCGCAAAACGGCGTCTTCCGCCCAGAAAAAGGCAAATGCCAAGAAACGGAAGTTCCTTCCTATAGCCGACGCGTTCGTGAGGATTGTCGGCTCCGACGGGACGAATGTGAAGCTCCCTGTCGATGCCAACGGGAAGGTGACTTTTGTGGCCGAGAAAGATGTAAGGTACGTCATCCTGTCGGCGGCACCTGGCTACGCCAACGCGCGCGCTGAATTGTCCACCGAGGGTATTAACCGTTCGCAGACAATAAAGCTGACGTCGCTGCTCGATAAAATTGCCATGTAGACCATCATGCCAGTGCTGAAGCTCTCAGTCCCGGAGAGTCTCTCCGACGAGGATCTGCTCCGCGCTCTGCCGAACGACACGGCGGGGAGGGCTTTCCACGAGCTTTTCAACAGGTATTACACTCCTTTGGTCACGTTCGCCTCCAAGCTCTTGGACGGGGTCGACGAACCTTACGACCAGGCCACCGACGTGGTGCAGAATTTTTTCGTCTCGCTCTACGAGAGCGGCGGGGCGTGCGGGGCTTCGTCCGTCAAGTCTTATTTCTTCACGTCTGTGAAGAACGCGAGCCTTAATGTGTTGAAGCACCGGAAGATTGTCCGAAAATATGAGGAGGAGGCCGCGCGCGAATCCGCCAACGTGGCTTCCGACAAGGCCGACGAGCTGATAGAGCGGAGCGAGGCAGACGCTAAGGTCGCCGCGGCTCTCGACAAGCTGCCCGAGCAGTGCCGGCGGATATTCCTGCTGAGCAGATTCGACAATCTCACCAACCAGCAAATAGCGGATATGCTCAAGCTCTCCAAAAGAACTGTTGAGACGCAGATATCCAACGCGCTGAAGATGCTGCGCAAGCTCCTGCTCTCAATGTCAATAGCCGTCCTCTCACTCCTGATTTCACCCAACGTATGAAATTCACAGAAAATAGCAAGCTCGGCGACGTCCTGACCGAGCATTATCAACTGCTTCTCCTGCTCAGCAGGTTCGGCATTTCGCTCGGCTTCGGCGACAAGACCGTGAAAGCTGTGTGCGACGACAATGGCGTGGACTGCAAGACTTTCCTCGCCGTGTGCAACTACGTCGCCTTGGGGGACAGCTCCCTCTATCATGATGTCGACGTCGCCCCGATGGTCCGTTTCCTCAGGCTTGCGCACAAGTACTACCTCGAGTTTCTCTTGCCCGAGCTGCGCGAGAAGCTTGTCAGCATCATAGGCTCCATACCCGACCGCACGTTCTCCGACCACGTGATCAAGCTTTTCGACAGCTATAGCGAGGAGGTCCGAAAGCACCTGGAGTTTGAGGATAAGGTCATATTCGACTACACCATGCGCCTTGTGGATGGACAGTCCGACTTGCCAGCCCTCAGCCTCTCCTCTTTCATCCGTCAGCACGACAATATCGACACGCGGCTCTTTGAGCTTAAAAACGCGATGATACGCTATTTCCCCGCTGGCGACAATCTGCGGCAGGTCAATCAGGTGCTCTATGACATCTTCTCTTTCGAGGAGGACCTGAAGTCCCATTGCGACATAGAGGGCAACCTGTTCATCCCTGCCGTGGTCGAGCTTGAAAAAAAGAGGCGTGCCAGTTCCGTCTTATAAACTCCCATCAGAAGATATGAATCAGAACATCCTGAAAATAGCAGTGGCCGATACGGCTGTCGTTGTGCGTATGGGCGTTCTGGCTGCTCTTAAGCGTTCGCTCGGCGCCAATGCGGTCTACCTTGACATTTCCCACCCCGAGGATTTCGAGACCAAGGTCATCTCATTCTCACCGTCCGTCATTGTCGTCTCCCCTTCGTTCGGCGGGCGGTTTGACGTCGCCGCGCGGAGGTCGGCAATCGAGGATTATGCCAAAGGCGTCAAGTTCGTGGCTCTGCTGGCCAGCGTCACCCCGGCATCCGCTCTCGCGGGTTACGACGCGCAGCTGTCAATCTTCGACTCGGAGGATGACTTGTCGCGGCTGTTCTCGTCCCTGTCGGGTGCCGCGGATGAGGCGGCAGACGATGACGCGGAGTCTGACGGAGACGCCCTCTCGGCCAGGGAGAAGCAGGTGGTCCGTGGGGTCGTCAGCGGACTGGCGAATAAGGAGATTGCCGACCAGATGAACATATCGGTCTACAC
>CAKVCS010000158.1 GCA_934725785.1 uncultured Bacteroidales bacterium
GGCTATGCCCATGAAGAGGGCTACGCCTGCCTTGTTTATCCTCGTCAGGCTCTCCAGCGCTATGCAGAGGTAGCCGATGACGAAGACCGTGATGATGGCAGTTGTCATTACTTCTTCGTTAAAATGTTTTTGCGCGGTTAGTGAGGTCTGCGCGCCTTGCCCCGACGCGACAGTTCGCCCCGCCTTCTGTTTGTAAATTTTTTACTACGCAAGCCATGCGCCGCGCCATGCGATGGCGCGCAACGTGTGGCTTATCATCAGAATCTCTCGTTGGCGAAGATAACGAATTTTAATGATGTGCCCCGTTTCTGTCTCATTTTTTCAGTTTCTTGCCGACTCCGAGCGCATGGCTTGCCCATGCGTCGCTACCCGTTCGCCTCTCGGTCCCTGTCGTCGCGGGCTGGGCCGCTATCTGATTTTTTTATTGGCGGCCTAAAGGTATTTTTCCTAAATTTGCGCCGTCGGCTTCCTCCCGCTCACGTGCCGCCACAGGGGGGCAGGCGCAGGTGGAGCCTCTTGGTTCTATATTATCGTATTTTTCTTAATCTGTTTCAAATGCAAGTAATCGGTAAACTCGAGGAAGTTCATGATGTTGTGAAGCGTACCGAGACGTTTTCTGTGAGGGAGTTTGTTTTGGAAATTTCAAGTCCGAGCAGCCAGTATTCCGAGCACGTGCTGTTCCAACTCACGAACAACAGGACCAATCTGGTGGACAGCTTTCAGGTAGGCCAGGAGATTGTCGTCGATTTCGACCTTCAAGGGCGCAAGTGGACCAACCCCGAGGGGCGCGTCGTCTTCTTCAACAGGCTCAACGCCTGGCGCATTTCGCCCTATGCGCCGCAGATGGCTCCTGGCGCGCCCATGGGCGGATATCAGCAGCCGGCTCCCGCCCCTCAGCCGGCCCCGGCCCCTATGCCGTCGGCCCCCGCGCCTCAGCCCGGCGCCGACAACGGCGACGACCTCCCCTTCTGACGCAGGACAGCGCACCCCCGCGGGTGCGATCTTTAAGAATAAGGAAGCGGCGTTCATCGCGGAGCCCACAGAGGCCGCGATGATGCCGCTTTCACTTTTTCCACTCCATGCAAATGTCAGACATAGCCCAACTTCTCGCCTCGCACGGCATAAGGCCCACGGCCAACCGTGTCATCGTGGCGCAGGCCATTGCCGACGCGCGCCGGCCCGTATGCCTTATGGAGCTCGAGGGCGACATCGGCTCCGTCGACAAGAGCAACATCTTCCGCGCGCTCTCACTCTTCAAGGAGAGGAGTCTCGTCCACGTCATTGAAGACGAGGCGGGGCTGCTGCGCTACGAGATGTGCCACTCCGCACCGTGCGGTGGACGCTGTGATGACAACAATGACGCCGAGGAGGACGAAGACCTCCACGTCCACTTCTATTGCCGCAAGTGCCACCAGATGACGTGCCTGACGGATTTCCCCATCCCCGCTGTGGCCTTGCCCGATGGCTACGAGGCGGTGTCGGCCACTTTCATAGTGAAAGGTGTCTGCCCCGCCTGCGGCAAGAAGGGGTGAGAGCCTCTCCGCCGCTTGCGTGGGCGGCCGCTTATCAGTCTATCGACTCGTCTATCGCGTTTACAAGGTGGGCGAGTGTGGCGTCATCGTGGGCGAGGGAGATGAAGTTCCCCTCAAACTGGCTCGGGGAGACGTACACCCCGCGGGCCAGCATCTTGTTAAAATATCTGGCGAAGCGGGTCTTGTCGCTGTGCGAGCTTGTCGTGAAGTCCCTGACCATTTGGTCGTTGAAAAATATGGTGAACATACTGCCTACGTGGTTTATGCTCACGTCCCTCTTGTGCGTCAGCACGCTCTCCACCTCCGCGCAGAACCTCTCGCAGCGCGCGTTGTGCCTGTCATACAAGGCCTGGTCTGTCAATTGCGCCAGTGTGGCCTCGCCTGCCGCCATCGCCACGGGGTTGCCGCTGAGCGTGCCGGCTTGATACACCGGGCCCGTCGGGGCGAGCATCTCCATTATGTCTGCGCGCCCGCCAAAAGCCGCCGCGGGGAAGCCGCCACCCACAATCTTGCCGACGCATGTCATGTCCGGCCTTATGCCGAAGAGCCTTTGCGCTCCTCCTGCCGACAGGCGGAAGCCAGTTATGACCTCGTCAAATATCAGCACTGCGCCATGTTTCGACGTCTCTTCGCGCAAGGTCTCCAGAAAGCCGGGTCGTGGGGGCACCACGCCCATGTTGCATGCCACAGGCTCGACTATCACGGCCGCCACCGAGTCTCCATTGTCAGCCATGAACCTTGCGAAAGCCTCAGTGCCGTTATACGGCAGGCATACCGTGTGGCGCGTGAAGTCGGGCGGCACGCCCGCCGAGCTAGCCCTTCTCAGGTTGGCCACCGAAGATCCTGCCGACACGAGCAGATGGTCCGCATGGCCGTGATAGCAACCCTCGAATTTTACGAGGGTGTCGCGGCCAGTGAAGCCGCGCGCCACGCGTATCGCGCTCATCGTGGCCTCCGTCCCGCTGTTCACGAACCGCAGACGCTCCATAGACGGCATAGCCGCGTTGATGAGTTTGGCCAGGCGAGTCTCGCCCGCGGTGCACATGCCAAAGCTGCTGCCGCGCCCTACGGCCTCCTCGGCCGCGCGTCTAACGTCTTTATGACCGTGACCGAGCAGGAACACTCCCCAGCTCATGCACATGTCCACGAAGCGGTTACCGTCAATGTCCCACACATAAGGCCCTTCCGCCCTCTCCGCTATTATGGGCGTGGCGCCAACGGCCGAGAGCGACCTCACTGGGCTGTCCACCCCCCCGGGTATGTATTTCAGAGCCTCGGCAAAGGCTGCTTCCGATAATGGTCTGTTCATGCCGTGCGATTGTCAGGAAGTTATTTTAAGTATCCGTTGAGTGTGAGGCGCTTTTCTGCCACCTCTTTGGCGAAGTATGTGATTATGAGGCTGGCGCCTGCGCGCTTGATGCTTATCAGGCTTTCGTATATCACCCTGTCGCGGTCCAACCACCCGTTTTGCGCCGCGGCGCATATCATGGCGTATTCGCCACTCACCTGATAGGCCACCATCTTCACTGGCGCCCCGTCCGCATTGAGTTTGAACTTATCCACGGCGCGGGCCAATATGTCCAGATAAGGCATGGCGGGTTTCACCATCACGTATGCCGCGCCCTCCTGCATGTCGGCCGCAATCTCGTCAAGCCCCTGCCCGCTCGCGCGGTAGTCCATCTGGTAGGTCTTGCGGTTGGCTGGCAGCTTATACCCCGGCCAGCTCGGCGATGATGTGCCGGGCGCGCTGCCCGCCGCGTCGCGGAATGGGCCGTAGAATGCCGACGCGTATTTGGCCGAGTAGCCCATCACTTGGCACTCCGCCGTCTCGGGATCCTGGTCCAGTCGGGCCCGTATGGCTGCTACCTGGCCATCCATCATTGCG
>CAKVCS010000159.1 GCA_934725785.1 uncultured Bacteroidales bacterium
CGGGAAGGGGGCTAAAGAGCCGCCAGCGACCCAGGCCGAGGTGCCGGCAGCCACTCCGGCGCGGCAGGCGCCGGCCAGGCCGGACACCGCGCAAGCGCAGGCTCCAGAGGCCGCCATCATACCGACCCTCCCCAAGCCTGTCGAAGACCTTGACGAAGAAGTCCTCGGCCTCGCGGGCGGCGCGGCCGCCAACGCCTACACGCTCCACGACTTCGACGACCACCTGCGCCGCCCCGACGAGAGGTACACCTTCTCCGACTGGCTCGACTACGTCTCCGAAAGGCAGTCCATACAAGACGAGGAGGCGCAGCAGGACAGGCACTCCGAGCAGAACAGGCTGATTGACGCGTTCCTGAGCGCGCCCGTGGGCCGAATAACGCTCTCCGCCCCCAAGGCGACGTCGCAGTCCGAGGCCAGGAGGATCGAGGAGAGGAGCGTCAGCGAAAACGACGACATTCTCACAGAGACCCTCGCCACCATCTACTTGAAACAGGGAAAGATGGATAAGGCCGTCAACATATTTAAAAGGCTTTCTTTGAAATATCCCGAAAAAAGTAGTTACTTTGCGTCCCGAATTGCTGAAATACAAAAGCAAGTTAATTAAAACATAACAACATAATAAATATGTTCGACGTAGTCGTTTGTCTGATGCTCATCGTCAGCGTCTTCATGGTTATAATAGTCCTCGTGCAGCGCTCCAAGGGCGGCGGCCTCAACCAGAGCTTTGCCAGCCAGACACAGATAATGGGCGTGCGCAAGTCGACCGACTTTGTCGAGAAGGCCACGTGGACTCTCGCCGTGCTCCTCTTCGTCTTCTCGCTATCGTCCGTGGCATCGTTCCCCACGGCATACTCCGACAATGGAGACAGCGGCTTCGACCAGCTCCTCGATAACGTCTCCGGCAGCCAGCCTGCGCAAGCCCCGGCCTTCGACGCCCAGGCTCCGGCGGAGCAGCCCGAAACACCGGCAGAGTCCGCTCCCGCTGGCTCGGATGGGCAGCCCGCTGATGCACAGTAAGACACTGTTTACCTTGGCATGAGCGGCATAGCCGCTCCGCTTCTTGCACCATACACGGGGGCGGATGCGCGTCACTTACATCGTGATGCGCATCCCGCCCCCCTTGCTTTTTACCGCGCAGGGCGCAACATATAACCTCACCCAATGGCTACAAAGAAAAAATACCAGCTCGTAATCGTCGAGTCTCCCACCAAAGCTAAGACCATCGAGAAGTTCCTCGGGGCAGACTTCGTCGTCCGCTCCAGCCAAGGCCATATCCGTGACCTCAAGAAGAACAACTCGGGGGTCGACATCGAGCACGGTTTCCAGCCCGTCTACGTCATTCCGGAGGATAAGAAGGAGACTGTCGACGAACTGTCAAAACTTGCCAAAGGGGCCGAGCAGATATGGCTGGCTTCCGATGAAGACCGCGAGGGAGAGGCCATTTCGTGGCATCTGGCTGTCGTGCTCGGGCTCGATGTCGAGAACACAAAGAGGATCGTCTTCCACGAGATCACCAAGGGCGCCATCCTCAAGGCCATAGAGTCACCCAGACACATCGACATGAACCTCGTCGACGCCCAGCAAGCACGGCGCGTCCTTGACCGCATAGTCGGTTTCGACCTCTCGTCCGTCCTGTGGCGCAAGGTAAAAAATGAGCTCTCGGCGGGGCGTGTCCAGTCCGTGGCCGTCCGCATCCTCGTCGACCGCGAGCGCGAGATTCTATCCTTCAACGCCAAGTCCGGGTTCGCAGTCTCGGCAGTCTTCGGCCTCAAGGCGCCCGATGGCAGGAGCTACTCTTTCAAAGCCGACCTCAACACCAGGTTCGACGGCATCGACGAGGCTCGCGGGTTCATCGCCATGTGCGCCGGCGCCAGCTTCAAGGTCTCCTCGGTCGAGAGCAAGAACATATCGCGACAGCCCGCGCCGCCGTTCACCACCTCCACGCTCCAGCAGGAGGCAAGCCGGAAGCTCGGCCTCTCGCCGCAGAACACCATGCGCATAGCGCAGGAGCTCTACGAGGCCGGACTCATAACGTACATGCGTACCGACTCCGTCAACCTCTCCGACACCGCCCTCGCCGCCTCGCAAAAGGCGATAGAGGCCACCTTGGGGGCGCGATACCACCAGCGCAGGCAGTTCAGGACAAGCACCAAGGGCGCGCAGGAGGCCCACGAGGCCATAAGGCCGACGGACATATCCGTCTCCGACATAAAGCCCGTGCCAGGGGCGAGGGAGGACGACGCTCTGCGCCAGGTCCGGCTCTACCATCTCATATGGATGAGGACGGTCGCCTCGCAAATGGCCGACGCGCAGATCGAGAGGACCACCATATCTATCGACACGCCAATGCCCAAGGCCCGCTTCACAGCCTCGGCCAACGTCATAAAGTTCGACGGATTCATGAAGCTCTACCTCGAGGGTAGCGACACGGACGAGCAGGCCGAGGACGCCGAGGCCCAGCTCCCAGGCGTGACCGAGGGCGAGGTCCTCAACCTCGTCTCGCTCGGCAGCCGGGAGAGGTGGAGCCAGAGGCCTCCGCGATACAACGAGGCCGCGCTCGTCAAGAAGCTCGAGGAAATGGGCATCGGGCGCCCGTCAACCTACGCGCCAACCATATCAACCATAATGAACCGCGGATACGTGGCCCGCGACTCGAGGGACGGCTCCCAGAGGGTCTACCGGACCCTCGAGCTCAAAGACGGTGCGGTCGTGCAGTCCGAGGCCTCCGAGAATGTCGGGGCCGAGAAGAACAAGCTCTTCCCCACCGACATAGCCATGGTCGTGACCGATTTCCTCCTCAGCCATTTCGCCGAGGTCATGAGCTACGACTTCACCGCCAACGTCGAGACCCAGTTCGACGAGATCGCGCTCGGAAAGCTCAAGTGGCAAGACGTCATAAAGGCGTTCTACGAGCCCTTCCATCTCAAGATCGACGACACACTCGAGCACGCGCAGAGAAGCGCCGGAGAGCGTGAACTCGGAACGGACCCCAAGTCGGGCGAGAAGGTGTTCGTCAGAATCGGAAGGTTCGGCCCGATGGCGCAAATAGGGGAGTCTTCCGACGAGGGCGCAAAGCCGCGCTACGCGTCCCTGCGAAAAGATCAGCACCTTGAGACCATAACGCTCCAGGAGGCCCTCCGCCTCTTCGACCTGCCCCGCTCGCTCGGCGACTTCGAGGGCAAAGAGGTCGTCATAGGCGTCGGCAGGTTCGGCCCCTACGTCCGCCACGACGGCAAGTTCGTCTCGCTCAAGAAGGAGGACGACCCTTACACCATAGGCTTGGACCTCGCCATAAAGCGCATTGACGACAAACGCGAGGCCGACAGGAACAAGCTGATCAAGAGGTTCGACGAGAACCCCGACATCCAGGTCCTCAACGGGCGGTGGGGCCCCTACATCGCCTACGGC
>CAKVCS010000160.1 GCA_934725785.1 uncultured Bacteroidales bacterium
GCCCTACGATGTGCTCCGGTGCGTCGACGGCTTCGATCCGCGCGATGTCTCGTCTGTCATCCGCGACATGCTCGCGGAGGATCTCCTCAAGGTCAATGTGGCCAACGTCTATTCGCTCCGATAATCACGACCGGATTTGCCAACGCCACTGTTCATTCCCTAAGCCTCTCTCTTCTCCAGCTCCTTGTGCTGTACGTGTTTACGCAGGGAGAACAGGAATGTCAGGCCGCCGCCTTTCCTGTTTGTCACTTTTATCGTTCCTCCGTGGACGGCTACGGCGTTCTTCACTATGGCGAGTCCCAACCCCGTGCCTCCATTTGATCGGCTCCGTCCCTTGTCCACGCGGTAGAATCTCTCGAACAGGCGAGGCAAGTGCTCGTCCGCGACGCCTATACCGTTGTCCGAGAACTCGAAGAACCATGATTGTCTCGTCTCGTGCGCGCGAAGCTCTATCGTGGCAGAATGCCCGGCGTATGCTATGGCGTTGTCTGTCAGGTTTCTGAAGATGCTGTATACCAAAGATTTGTCTCCGTTTATCGTCACTCCTTGAGGCAGGTTGTTTGCGAACCTCATCCCTTTGCCCTCCAATTGCAGATCCGTCTCTTTGCGAATGTTGTCCACAATAGCGTTAATGCTTACGCTCTCAAACGAGTGTGTGTTGTCCGCGTTATCAAGCCTGTTGAGGGTCGATATGTCCTGAATCAATGATGCCAGGCGGTTGGTCTGAGCGTAGCAACGCTCCATGAACTGTTTGTGCGTCTCTCGGTCCATGTCCGGGTTTGACAGCAAGGTCTCAATATACCCATGTATGCTCGCGACTGGTGTTTTGAGCTCGTGGGCAATGTTTTGAGTCAGCTGACGCTTCAATATGTCTTGCTGGCGGCGCGTCTCCTGCAGTTTGTCATACAGCTTTACAATCTTGTTCGCTACGTAGCCAAGTTCGTCATTCGGGAATTGCCCGTCACCTTCTTTGCGCAGTTCCCCGTCTTTGCCAATGCTGTTTGCGAAGGCTCGCAGCTTCGAAATGTTCACGGCCAGGCGGTTAAGGAAACGCCACAGTATTGCGGTCAGAATGGCCAGCACGCCGAGGGTGAACCACAAGTAGAGCGGGTCGCCGCGCAACATGTTGGTCAAGTCTGCGTCATACGGCAATGCCGTGCGCACCACAATGCTGTCGGTTGGGAAGTATGTGGCCGAGTAGAAATACTTGCGGTTGAGGGTCTTGCTTTGCCTGTCACAGTCATGGCCGGTGCCCGACTCCAGTGCCTGGCTTATCTCCTTGCGCTCCAAGTGGTTGTCCATGAGCGAAGGCACGCTGTCTTTATTGTCGAAATACACTTGCCCGTCATTTTTCACCACCGTTATTCGCAGGTTGACGTCGCATGCGTGGGCTACAAGGCTGTCCGCGGCGTCTCGGGCGGCCAAGCCTTTAGCCATGCCGCAATACATCCTGAAGTTATACTCTTGCAGCCGGGAGTTCAAGGCTTCTTGCCTATAAGCCTTTTCGCGGTTCTGCTGAAACAGTATTAAGATCGCCGCGAAGATGACGAATGCGCTTAATACGCTTGCGTATAGCTTTTTCCCTAAGCTCATTGTGTTTAGCTAATTGTCTTTAGTGCTGTCACGCTATTCCTCGAACAGGTAGCCGAAGCCAAGTCTCGTCACTATGTTCGATGAGTACCGGCCAATCTTCTTCCTCATCCTGGTTATGTTCACGTCCACCGTCCTGTCCGAGACCAGCACGTCGTCCGGCCACGCCCTCTCTATAAGCTCTTGGCGAGACAGGACCCGGCCTTTCTCCTGAAGCAGAAGCCGCAGCAGCTCATACTCTGTTTTTGTGAATGCCACATCCTCCCCGTCGATTGTTACCCTCTTTCGGTCCAAGTCCAGGGTCATGGTGCCATACGTCAGCTGGTTGCCTTTTGGGGTGGGCGAGCTTGTCGATGTCCGGCGCAGCACTGCCTTTATCCTCAGCATCACCTCCTGAAGCGAGAATGGTTTGGATATGTAGTCGTCGGCCCCGAGGTTAAGGCCTGTAATTGTGTCGTTCTCGGCATCTTTGGCTGTGAGGAATATTATTGGCAGGTCGGAAGTGCGGGGTGTGCTTTTAAGTTGCTGGGCTACTTCGAATCCCGATATGCCGCCCATCATCACGTCAAGTAGCACCAGGTCATAACGATGCGTGCCTTCTGTTATTCTTCTGAGGGCCTCCTCGCCGGATTCTGCCGTGTCCACGTCATAGCCGTTTATCTTGAGGTTGAATTGTAATATTTCGCGAAGGTCTTGTTCGTCGTCTACCACAAGTATGTTTTGCTTTGTGCTCGCCATATGGTCTATTGTTTTAAGGTAGTGCGCAACTGTAGCGTTAGTCGCTTTATGCTGGGCGACAAAATAATCTCTTTTGTTTTACGATGCGTCAAAATATGCGTTACAAAATTGTTTCATGCGTACGCTGTCTCAGACTCTTTGGGGCGTTTTACGCTGTAACGCGTTTGTAAAGTCCTCCTAACAGGGCTGTAAACGCTCTGCGCTAAACTTGCGGCCAAGTAAAAAATAATAAAGCAAAAAGAACCTGATTATGGTTACTCTCTATGGTATCATCGTTGCGTTCCTGCTCTTGCTGGCCGTGGTTGATCTGTTCGTTGGCGTCTCCAACGACGCCGTCAACTTCTTGCAGAGCAGTGTGGGAGCGCGTGTGGCCAAGTGGCGCACTCTGCTTGTCCTTGCTTCTATTGGCGTCCTTGTCGGCGCGCTTATGTCGGCCGGTATGATGGACGTGGCGCGACACGGCATCATGCAGCCTCAGAACTTTTCGTTCCGCGAGGTTATGGTGGTCTTTCTTGCCGTAATGGTTACAGATGTCATTGTGCTTGACCGATTTAACTCTATGGGGCTGCCTACGTCTACAACGGTATCCTTGGTGTTCGAGCTCTTTGGCGCCGCGACTCTGCTCGCTTTTGTAAAGATGTCCGCCGATGGGCAGCTGCCTTACTCCGAGTTGATCAACACAAATAAGTGCTTGTCGGTCATCATTGCCATATTTGTCAGCGTGGCCATCGCCTTTTTGTGCGGAGTCGCTGTGCAGTGGCTTGCGAGGCTCATTTTCACTTTCCAGTTTTCCAAGGTCAGCCGTGCCGTCATCTCCGTGTTTGGCGGTTTCTCGTTCTCCGTGCTCTCTTACTTTATTTTCGTCAAGGGGCTGGGGGCGTCTCCTTACATATCGGCCGTGCTCCGTGACTGGGTGGCTGCGAACACCGGGTGGTTAATGATAGGCATTTTCTCTGCCTCGTCTGTCCTGTCCTTTGTCCTTCTCTGCCTGCGCGTCAATGTGTTCAGAATTGTCGTGCTTATGGGCACGTTCGCCCTCGCTATGGCTTTCGCGGGTAATGACCTTGTCAA
>CAKVCS010000161.1 GCA_934725785.1 uncultured Bacteroidales bacterium
ACGTTGGCCTGATGGCGACGGTAAGACGAATATACTACTTCCAAGTCATTGTTTAGAACGACAATCTTGGCCGTTGTGGAGCCAACGTCAAGTCCTATCTTGTACATCTGTGAGGTTTGGTCTGATTAATGAGAAATGTCAGCCACACCATGGCTATATCGCGCTCTTTGAGAGGGTGTGTGGCATATGCGCATGCGAGCGCACCAATATCACGCTAAGTTAAGCAATATTGTCTTTGATTAAGGGACTTTGCGCTTATTTGTAACAATTCAGATGTGGCCGTAGGCTGGCGATTTATCTTTAAAGACCCGCTGGGCGTGGTCTATTCCCGTGTCTGGCTAGTCACTTTCGTGATGAGACAGGGCAAGAGGATTTTTTCATTTGCCGCCTCGACACATTCTTGCGGAGCGGACTGTAAGCAGCGACAGGGCCGATGGTTGGTTCCGTCGGCCCTGCCACCTTGTGTCTTAGCCCTTTGCGCTCTCTATGATCTTCCGCAGGGCGGCTCTGTTTCTTTCGTTGGCGAAGTCTTTCATCTCGGCTTTGAACAGTTGGCTTATGGTGTCGGCGTAAACCTCCGTCACGCGCCCTCTCACCATTTTCATTGTCGAGTTGACCATTTTGTTAGCTTCAGTCATAGCCTCCGGCAAGATAGCCACTGCGGCTGGAATCCACCTCTCCGGGTGCAGGTTCGCGTATGCGCCTCCGCGCCTGAACTCTTCCAGTTGCCGTCCTATTGCGCGCATGGCGAAGTCCAGTCCCTCGGTCGTGTTGAGGTCTACTCCTGCTTCTTGCGCGTGGCGGCGAAGCGCCGGCACGCTTGGCACGATTAGCCCGACAGTGAATGGGCTCTGGTTGTTATATATCATGCACTGGTCAATCGTGTCGGAGAGGTCGACAATAGACTCCTCAATGCCCTCGGGTGAATACTTTTCACCGTCCGAGCTTATCAGCAGGCTCTTGAACCGGCCCAGCACATATAGGAAGCCGTCTTTGTCAATATAGCCCATGTCGCCGCTGTATAGCCACCCTTCCCTGATGGTGTCATTAGTGGCGGTCGGGTTTTCCCAGTAGCCCTTCATGACGTTGTCGCCGCTTATCACAATCTCGCCTTTCTCGCATCTCGGCAGCTCGTTGCCGTCAGCGTCGCAAATCTTTATTTTCATGAAGCCGACAGGGATGCCAGAGGACCCGAACTTAGCCGCCTCGAGTGTGTTGGTGGATATGACGGGCGACGCCTCGGAGAGCCCGTAACCCTGCATGATGGGTATGCCCACGGCGGCAAAGAACCTTTGGAGCTCGATGTCAAGCAAAGCCCCGCCGCCTATGAAGTGAGCGAGCCTCCCTCCGAAGTTCTCCTTTACGGCGCTGAAGACGAGTTTGTCGCCTAAAGCCATGAGTGGCCGGGCGCGCCATCCCATGCCCCGGTTGTGCCAGTCTCCGTTATAGGCGTAAGCCACTTTGACGAAGAACCTGAACATCCGCCAGGCCGCTTTGCCCTTTGAGCGCACTCCGCCCTCTATGTTTTTCTTGAATGCTTTCGACAGGGCTGGCACCGACATCATGAGTGTAGGGCGGATCTCCTTGATGTTCTTGGGGATGTTCCGCAGCGTCTCCATCTGTGTCCGGCCCGTCTCCTGCGCCGCCAGCGTGGCCCCGTAGTACATGAAGCAGTATATGCACACGGTGTGGGCGAATGAGTGGTCCCATGGCAGTATTGACAGCGTGACCGCGTCTTGCGGTAGCGTCACGCGCGTGCAGCTCTGCATGGCGTTGGCGGCGTAGTTGCGCTGCGTCAGCATTATGCCCTTGGGGTCGGATGTCGTGCCGCTGGTGTAGGATATGTTTGCAAGGTCGTCTGGCGAGAGTCTCTCTACGTCGGCTTGCATGGCATCCGCGTTTGCCGTGTCGCGCAGCCACTCCTTACCCATGCCGCATATGACGCTGAAATCCAAGCTTTGCCCGCTCTGCCCGCTCCCGGCGTCCAGCAATATGACCTTTTCTACGCTTGTCTCTTCAATGTTCGCGTCGACTATCTTTGGCGCTTGGTTTTGGGACACTATTATTGCTCTCGCGCCAGAGTGCCTGAGGCGGAAGTTGATTTCCGTAGAGGGGTCCAATTTTACGGAAAGCGGCACGTTGACAATGCCAGCGTAGAACATTCCTAATTCACTGACCATCCAGTCTTTGCGACCTTCGCTGAGCAGCGCCACGCGGTCTCCCTTGACGAATCCCAGAAGCTTAAGCCCGGCCCCGAAAGCATATGCCTCTTCTCTTATTTGCCTGTACGTCCACTTCTCCCATACGCCATGCCTCTTCTCCATCATCAAGGTGTTTGAGGCGAAGCGCTCCACGCTTTTCTCAAAGAATCGGATAACTGTTGTGAGCTCCTCGTAGTCTTTTTCGCGTTGCGTCATATTTTATATTGTATGATTTATGCTTTTACGTTCACCGAAGTTATAAAAATATGAGTCATACGACAAACTTAACATCCCAAAGAAGGCGATTCTGTTTTCATGTCCGTGAAATGTGCGCAATTATGTCGTACGACGACCCCTTTCTGCGGATTTCGTGTCACACGGTGTGACATTTTGACAGGTTGAGCCGGCTGGCACGGAAGTTGACCCGCGTTTGGCAGAAACAAAAAACATTAAGATAAAACTATGGCTTCAGGTAAGATTGGGGTCTCCACGAAAGACCTTTTCCCTATCATCAAGAAGTTCCTCTACTCCGATCACGACATCTTTCTTCGCGAGATAGTATCTAATGCGGTCGATGCCACTCAGAAGCTTAAAGTGCTCGCCTCGAATGGCGAGTTCAAGGGAGAGCTCGGCGATTTGAAGGTCCGAGTGGCTGTCGACAAAGACGCCAAGACCATCACCGTGTCTGACAACGGTATAGGCATGACGGCAGATGAGGTCGAGAAGTATATCAACCAGATCGCATTCTCTGGCGCGGAGGAGTTCCTTGAGAAACATAAGAATGACGCTGCGACCATAATTGGCCACTTCGGCCTCGGTTTCTACTCTGCCTTTATGGTCAGCGACAAGGTCGAGATCGTCACCAAGAGCTACAAGGACGGCAGCAAGGCTGTCCGCTGGAGCTGCACTGGCGAGCCCGAGTATACCATTGAGGATGCCGAGAGGGCCGAGAGGGGTACGGACGTCATAATGCACGTCTCGGACGACGAGAAGGAGTTCCTTGAGAAGAACAGGATTCAGGAGCTCCTTTCCAAGTACTGCAAGTTCCTGCCCATCGAGGTCGTTTTTGGCAAGAAGACCGAGTGGAAGGACGGCAAGGAGCAGGAGACCGCCGAGGATAACGTCATCAATGACACAAAGCCGGCGTGGGTCAAGAAGCCTGCCGACCTTAAGGAGGAGGACTACATTAAGT
>CAKVCS010000162.1 GCA_934725785.1 uncultured Bacteroidales bacterium
TGGTATGTTATGCAGTCATACTGCCTCAATATGCGAGTGCCGCTCACAGCGCGCCGGATTATGGCCACGTTGCGCAGCCCCTCCTCCCAGGTTCGCATGGCCAGGCAGTCCGGCCAGCTCTGGGCAGTAATGGAGTCGCCGTAGCACACGAGGGCGCGGTTGCGCTCCTCCGTCCGTATGTCCACGGTGTTCAGGAAGTAAAACCAGTTCGTCTTGCGCGACAGGTCAAGCGGCAGCCGCTCCTCCTCCGCAAAGTCACCATAGGCGTATTGCCCGTGCGAGAGGGGGCCTGTAATGAGCGTACCAGCGTTCATCTGCGTGTAGCCGCCTAAGTATATGCTCACGTCCACAGTCTGCCCGGCCGTGACGCCAATGGCCGTCTCGTCCGATTCGACCTCTGTGCCGGGCTTGATTGTGACGGCTTCAGCCCCGCCGAATGTCACTCTCTTGTTGCTCCTGCCGTTCTGTCCCGTTTCCGCCGTAGCCACCACCACTTTGCTCAGCGTCACGGGCTCCGTGCCGGTGAGGTTTGAGAGGCGCAGCCGCAGAGCGTCGCCGCTAAAGGCCATGCGGATGGGGTAGCGCAGCGTAATGTCTTTTGCGTAAACCGCCTCTTTCCTGTCGGTTATGGATGTGGCGTTGCCCCAGCATGCCACCCACTTTGCGTATTTTGTCATTGATTCTGGTCTGTCTCGACTGGTTTTAGTGAAAGCTCAAGGTTCTCGTCGTCCATTCCACACAGGTTGAACAGGTTCTGGAGGAATTTGACTTTCTGAAGCGTGGAGTTGTTCGTGTCCACGTAGCAGTTTTCGGCAAGCTTGCATGGCCTTAGGCTGTTATTGTCACTGCGTAAGTATGCTCCGTCCTTTGCGCACTCGGATTTCACGATGTCCGGATGCAGCTTGAGCATGGTCGTGCATACGCTTACAAGCATCTCCTGCCACGTGCTGCACTGTGTGAACTCCCCGTTGAGCCTGTATCCCGCCAAGCCTCGTCCTGTCAAAGACTCGTCACAGTCGGCAAGTGACACGGTTTCGTCGCTTGTAGCGGATATAGTGGATGTTATCTGAGGGAATATTCTTAGGAATCTGTCAGTCATCCACACCTGGCGCTCAATTATCTCTTTTTCCGTCCAGCGATCCAAGTCCTTCAGCGTCTCGCTGAGCCTGAAATGGCTTGTTCTGTACCCGCCTATTCCATTCACGCCATCTCGTTTCTCTAAAAATGGCTTGTTGCTATACTCTGAGTTATAGCCGGTCAGAGTGAGGTTCGCCAACGTATGCATATACTTGTTCGCGACGTCGTCCCAGTTGTCACCGAGGCTGCGTTTCCACTCCTCGGTGAGGTTTTGGGGCATTATGTGCTCAATTGATGTTTCACCGTTCCTTATGTTCTCGGCTATGTCTATGTACTCCTTGTTATTCTCATTTTCGAGGCGGTCGAACAGGAATGTCTTTATCTGTTTCTGAAGCCCGTACACCTGACGTGTCCCCAAGTCGAGTTTCACCTCCTCGTCTTTAGGGAAGCTGCCCGTCCCTCCTTTCGACAGTATGACGGATTTCATGGCGTTGGCATAGGATGTCGGGTGGCCGTACTCTTTCTCGTTCCCCAAAACCTTCAGCACGTCATTGTGCAGAGAGCAGAATATTTTATTGAGTGCGTTGCTTGGCTTGCTGCATATTATGCGCCGTATCCAATAGTCCTCGATTATGTCGATGACGTTCGCTATCTCCTTCTCCCCTATATTGTTCTCGTTGGCGTAGGCAAAGAATTGGAGCATGAACGGCATGTGCGTTTTGCTGCCTGTGTTGCCAATCTCTTTGAGTTTGCGCCTCACGATTGCGCTATTATGGCTCGCACGAGACACCTGTCCATATATATGCGCATAGGTCAGCATGTCGGCCAATCTCTCTGGGCGAGTCATAGCTGTCGAGCCGCTCTCGCAGAAAGATTTAAACTCCCGGTACACATTCTGTACCCTGCATATTCTGCGTGTGTTGATGGTAAGATAGTCGCGCAGGAACAGCGTGGTGGAGTCCGCGTCGTTCTGGTTTTGTGTCGGGACAGACGTGGATTGCTCTATGGCGCACCAGAAGTTTTCATAGCATTGCTTTTGCTCCTGCTCTGGCAGGTTCATCAGCATGTAGTTCCTTACTTTGTCAGCCTCGCTGAGGGCGAGTCCTGTCGAGTTGAGGCTCTCAAAGATTAGCTGGGCGTCGTCATGCGTATCGAGAAGAAGGTCCATCACTTCAAGGCTCCTGATGGCGGCGTAAAGGGCGGAAAGAGAGAGTCCGCTGCTGACGACTCGTTCATACAGGAATCTGTAGTTCCTTGTCACGTTAGACCCCTCCACCCATTTGTCTTCCGGCTTGTCCAGCACAATGGCGTCGAAAGCATCCATGTCCTTAGACACTGGTTTTAGTCTGATTTTCCTGCCAGTGTCATACTGCCTTATGAGATACTCGTATCTTATTTGATTTATAAAGTCCTCGCTGTCGCAACTTATCTCTCCTCGCTCTGCGGCCTTGATCATTGCGCATATTATCAGCGACACTGTTGTTATCCTTTGTTGACCATCTATGATTAGGCTCGTCTCGTCAAATCGGATCTGGCGCACGATGCTTCCGAAGAAGTGTTTCTTGTTGCCGCTCTTCGCTATCTGAGTCAAGTCGTTGAATAATGTGCCGCAGTTGTCTTTCCCCCAGTCATAATTCCTCTGATATATGGGTATCTCCATATAATCGCGGAATATCTTAATCAAGCTCTGTACGCTGCCTTGCATGTCAATATCTGATTTGTGATGTCGTAAAAAATGGCGGACTTCACAGTCCGTATGGCCGTGAAGCCCGCCTATTGGTGATATGGCCGATTTGCCGCTAAAGGCCGCAATATTCGCGGTAGACTCCTGCTATGCCCTCCTCGAGGGTTATGGAGTATGTCCATCCGAGCCGCGCCAGCCTGCTCACGTCCATCAGCTTGCGCGGGGTCCCGTCGGGCTTCGTGGCGTCCCACTTTATCTCGCCCCCGAAGCCTACGGTCTTTTTCACTATCTGGGCGAGGTCTGCAATGTGCAGCTCAGTGCCGCTGCCAACGTTCAGGTGGCAGTTGCGGATCTCTTTGCTCGTGTCGCCAGTGCCGTTCTCGAGTCCGCGCTCTTTCACGATGTCGGCAAAGTCCACTCGCTCCATCACGTAAACGCAAGCGTCCGCCATATCGTCGGAGTGCAGGAATTCGCGCAGCGGCTTGCCCGATCCCCACAGGTTCAAGGCCACGCGGCCGTCAGCGCTCTGCTCCAATCCGTACTTTTGGAGCATCTTCATTATGTCGTCTTTCGACGCCTTGCCGTCAATGTCGCCCACTGGTCGCTTGTCCAGGTC